>NZ_JACNAC010000040.1:0-62421 GCF_017349775.1 Pseudomonas sp. GW460-12-10-14-TSB1 | reverse complement strand
AGCGCTCAAGCGACCTGTGCCCGACGGCGCGCGCGCCATAAAGAGCCGAGGAACATGGCGCCAGAGAACGCGAGGGTCGGCGCGGCAAAAAACGCCAGGGACAGCAACCCGCTCTTGAAGGGGTCGAGGTGACGGTGCTGAATCCATAGCTTGAACAGCCACTGCGCCAGCCAGGGCATTGGCAGAGCCAGCAGCACCCAGGCGCCGTTGCCGAGCAGCCGTCTCCACAGATCGTCACGCCCCTGCAGCAGCGTGACACCGAGCAGGGTCATCAGCAGCAGGCCGGCCATCACGCCGAACCCCACGCCAAGGCTGAAGGGCAGACCACTGCAGGCCCACACCAGCCCCGCCGCACCCAACGCCACCAGCAGCATCGCGAGCCAGGTCCGCGGCTGGCGTCGTTGCTCGGCCAGCAGTTGCAGCAGCCCGCCGCCCATCAACAGGCCAGCCGCCAGCGCGGCCATGGCGACACCGGACAAGCCGCTGTAAAGGACGGCCCACATCAGCAGCAGGCCCTGCGCCAGGCCGACGACAAGGTAGAACCTCAGGGATCGAAGCGTCGCGGACATTCCAGCTCCATTGGAAGGTGATCGAAGGCCGGCGAGTCTAAACCAGTCCCTGATCGCCGGCTGCCCGATTCGATCTCCAGGCAATCGACGCCGTAGAGCGGCCACGGCATTCCTTCCTGGCGCCAGCGGTGTAGAATCGCGAGATTCATCGCCAGTCATCCCCCGGCGGGTTTATGAGCTCAGGCTGAGGCGCGCGGCGATCCCGCGGCGTCATCGGCAGCTTCAGGACACACGGCCATTTCTGAGTGTTCCAGAGGTCAATAGAAGCTCACTCCCCATTTGTTACCTGATTAGCCGCCCGGAGTGCTCCATGCCTGATTACCGCTCGAAAACATCCACCCACGGCCGCAACATGGCCGGCGCCCGCGCACTGTGGCGCGCCACGGGGATGAAAGATGACGACTTCAAGAAGCCGATCATCGCCATTGCCAACTCCTTCACCCAGTTCGTACCGGGCCACGTGCACCTCAAGGATCTGGGCCAGCTGGTCGCCCGCGAAATCGAACGCGCCGGCGGCGTGGCCAAGGAATTCAACACCATCGCCGTGGATGACGGCATCGCCATGGGCCACGACGGCATGCTGTATTCGCTGCCGAGCCGCGAGATCATCGCCGACTCCGTGGAGTACATGGTCAACGCCCACTGCGCCGACGCCATCGTCTGCATCTCCAACTGCGACAAGATCACCCCCGGCATGCTGATGGCCGCCCTGCGCCTGAACATCCCGGTGATCTTCGTCTCCGGCGGCCCGATGGAAGCCGGCAAGACCAAGCTCGCCTCCCACGGCCTCGACCTGGTCGACGCCATGGTGATCGCCGCCGACTCCAGCGCTTCTGACGAGAAGGTTGCCGAGTACGAGCGCAGCGCCTGCCCGACCTGCGGTTCCTGCTCCGGCATGTTCACCGCCAACTCGATGAACTGCCTGACCGAGGCCCTGGGCCTGGCCCTGCCGGGCAACGGTTCGACCCTGGCCACCCACAGCGACCGCGAGCAGCTGTTCCTGCAGGCCGGCCGTACCATCGTCGAGCTGTGCAAGCGCTACTACGGCGAGAACGACGAGTCGGTGCTGCCGCGCAACATCGCCAACTTCAAGGCGTTCGAGAACGCCATGATGCTCGACATCGCCATGGGCGGTTCGACCAACACCATCCTGCACCTGCTGGCCGCCGCCCAGGAAGCCGAGATCGATTTCGACCTGCGCGACATCGACCGCCTGTCCCGCAGCGTGCCGCAACTGTGCAAGGTGGCACCGAACATCCAGAAGTACCACATGGAAGACGTGCACCGCGCCGGCGGCATCTTCAGCATCCTCGGTTCCCTGGCCCGCGGCGGCCTGCTGCACACCGACCTGCCGACCGTGCACAGCCGCAGCATGGAAGAAGCCATCGCCAAGTGGGACATCACCCAGACCAACGACGAAGCGGTGCACCACTTCTTCAAGGCGGGCCCGGCCGGCATCCCGACCCAGACCGCGTTCAGCCAGTCGACCCGCTGGCCGAGCCTCGACGACGACCGTGAACACGGCTGCATCCGCAGCGTCGAGCACGCCTACTCGAAAGAAGGCGGCCTGGCTGTGCTGTACGGCAACATCGCCCTGGACGGCTGCGTGGTGAAGACCGCCGGCGTCGACGAGTCGATCCACGTCTTCGAAGGCAACGCGAAGATCTTCGAAAGCCAGGACAGCGCGGTGCGCGGCATCCTCGCCGACGAAGTGAAGGAAGGCGACATCGTCATCATTCGCTACGAAGGTCCGAAAGGCGGCCCGGGCATGCAGGAAATGCTCTACCCGACCTCCTACCTGAAGTCCAAGGGCCTGGGCAAAGCCTGCGCCCTGCTGACCGACGGCCGCTTCTCCGGCGGTACCTCGGGCCTGTCCATCGGCCACGCCTCGCCGGAAGCTGCCGCGGGCGGCGCCATCGGCCTGGTTCAGGACGGCGACAAGGTGCTGATCGACATTCCGAACCGCTCGATCAACCTGTTGGTCAGCGACGAAGAACTGGCTGCGCGCCGTGTCGAGCAGGACAAGAAAGGCTGGAAGCCGGTGGAAAAACGCCCACGCAAGGTGACCACCGCCCTGAAAGCCTACGCCCTGCTGGCCACCAGCGCCGACAAGGGCGCGGTGCGCAACAAGGCAATGCTCGACGGCCTGTGATCCTCGGCTGCTGAATGAAAATGCCCCGCCAAGTGCGGGGCATTTTTTTTGCCTGGAGATCAGCCTCTGCGAGGCCTATCGCGGGCAGCCTCGCTCCTACAGACGGCACTGATCCTGTAGGAGCGAGGCTTGCCCACGATGGGTTCAACCCGCTGTTACTGGATATCTTCCGGCTTGACGATCACCCAGTTCTTGTCCGCCGTCACCGGCAGCCCTTCCTTGGCCTGGGCCGCGGCGTGCTTGGCCATCATGCCGTTGATCTGGGCCATATACTTGTCCTTGCGGTTGACCCACAGGTGGATGCCGCCCTTGGCCACGTCGACATCGTGGAACAGCATATAGCCGTCGCTGGTCGGGGTGTCGCCGCCCACCAGCACCGGTTTTTTCCACTCGTCGATGTAGGTCAGGATCGCTGCGTGCTTGCCGGCCATCCAGGTCGCCGGGGTCCACAGGTAAGGGGTCAGTTCCAGGCCGAGGTTGGCCTTCTCGTCATATTTGCCGGCGGTGATCTGCTTGCGCGCGGTGGTCAGCTCGCCGGTCTTGCGGTCCTTGAGCAGGGTGGTCACGCCGATGACGTTCTGCGGCTTGACGTTGTAGCCGTACTTCGGGTCGGAGGCGACCATGCGCACCAGTTCCTCGGAGGCGGCGGTCATCACGTAGACCTCGATGCCGTTCTCCATCAGCTTGTTGTACAGCTCTTTCTGGCCGGTGAAGATTTTCGGCGGATTGATCTCGGTGTTCTTGACCACGTCGCCTTCGAAATAAGTAGCCGGCACCGGTTTGCCCGAGGCCATCAATTCGTCGACATAGCCCTTGAGTTCCTTGAGGGTAAAGCCGGAGAACACCTGCGCCACCCAGGGGTAGCAGACCATGTCGTCGACTTCACAGAGGCGGTAGTAGTAGCTGAACAGGCTTTCCTTGTGCTCGGCGGTGTCCTTGAACGGCATCAGCTTCAGGGACGGGTCGAGGGTCTCGCGGGTGATCAGGCCCTTGTTCTCCATGAACGGCAGCAGCGACTCTTCCAGGTCGTAGCGGTAACTGGTGTTGTCCATGTCGAACACCGCGTAGTTACCCTTGTTGGCGTTGGCCGCGATCATCGCGTCCAGTTGCTTGGCCTGGTCCGCGGGCCAGTGCTTCAAGTCGGTGGCGAGAACCTGGCCGGCAAGGCCCAGGCAGAGTGCGGCAACCAGAAATTTCGGAGCGAGTTTCATCGGCGTTTTCTCCCTGATTTAAAGAGATCGACGCTAACAAATCGCTGTGACAATCCTCGCCTGTGGGCGACCGCCCGCGTCCTGATTCCGCCACCGGCATGTGCCTGAGCGTCAGCGGCTTATTCCAAAAACGACAGTCTCAATGCGTTTTTGATATTAATTCATTAGATTTCAAGCTGTTAGGCTTGCCGGTTCGCAATCGCAGTCATAAGCGATTGGCACAAGTCTTATGGAGCCTTAATGAACCTGCCGCTGATCCTCAATCTGCTGGTGTTCCTCGCCTTGCTGCTGGGCCTGGCACAAACCCGTCACACCACCTGGAGCCTGGCCAAGAAGGTCCTGCTGGCGCTGGTGCTGGGCGTGGTCTTCGGTGTTGCCCTGCACAGCATCTACGGTGCCGGCAACCCCGTCCTGAAAACCTCCATCGGTTGGTTCGACCTGGTGGGCAACGGTTACGTGCAACTGCTGCAGATGATCGTGATCCCACTGGTGTTCGCCTCGATCCTCAGTGCCGTGGCGCGCCTGCACAACGCCTCGTCCCTGGGCAAGATCAGCTTCCTGACCATCGGCACCCTGCTGTTCACCACTGCCATTGCCGCGGTGATCGGCATCGCCCTGACCAACCTGTTCGGCCTGACCGCCGAAGGGCTGGTGGCCGGTACCCAGGAAATGGCTCGCCTGCAGGTGATCCAGAGCGATTACGCGGGCAAGGTCGCCGACCTGAATATCCCGCAGCTGCTGCTGTCGTTCATTCCGCAGAACCCCTTCGCCGACCTGGCCCGGGCCAAGCCGACCTCGATCATCAGCGTGGTGATCTTCGCCGCCTTCCTCGGTATCGCCGCCCTGCAACTGCTCAAGGACGACGCCGACAAGGGCCAGAAAGTGGTCAACGCCATCGACACCCTGCAAGCCTGGGTCACCCGCCTGGTGCGCCTGGTAATGAAGCTGACCCCCTACGGCGTGCTGGCGCTGATGACCAAGGTGGTCGCCAGCTCCAACCTGCAGGACATCATCAAGCTCGGCAGTTTTGTGGTGGTGTCCTACATCGGCCTGGGCCTGATGTTCGTGGTTCACGGCCTGCTCGTTTCGCTGGCCGGGATCAACCCGCTGCGCTTCTTCCGCAAGGTCTGGCCGGTGCTGACCTTCGCCTTCACCAGCCGCTCCAGCGCCGCGACCATCCCACTGAGCATCGAGGCGCAGACCAGCCGTCTGGGCATTCCGCAGTCCATCGCCAGCTTCGCCGCCTCGTTCGGCGCGACCATCGGCCAGAACGGCTGCGCCGGCCTGTACCCGGCCATGCTGGCGGTGATGGTGGCCCCGACCGTGGGCATCAACCCGCTGGACCCGCTGTGGATCGCGACCCTGGTGGCGATAGTGGCCTTGAGTTCGGCCGGTGTGGCCGGGGTGGGCGGTGGCGCGACCTTCGCCGCGCTGATCGTGCTGCCGGCCATGGGCTTGCCGGTGTCCCTGGTGGCGCTGCTGATTTCCGTCGAGCCACTGATCGACATGGGCCGTACCGCACTGAACGTCAGCGGTTCGATGACCGCCGGTGCGATCACCAGCCAGATCATGCAGCAGACCGATAAAGAAAAGCTCGATGCCGATGAGCATGCGGAGCTGGCGCAGGCTTAAGGGCTGCGACCTTTAGAACGTCATCGCGGGCAAGTCGGATCGCCGCCCGCTCGCTCCTACGGATCCCGGGTCGATCACCTCATGTGATTTGACCGCGGCCCCGTAGGAGCGGAGCTTGCCCGCGATGCTTTTAACGCTTCTCCCACACCTCGAAGCTGTAGGCCGGCTTGTCCCCTTCCGGCGGATTCGGCACGTTCGACACCAGTTGCCACTGGTTCAGGTCGAACTCCGGAAACCACGCATCGCCCTCCGGGCTCAGCGCCACGCGCGTCAGGTACAGGCGATCGGCCTGCTCCAGGCCCTGGGCATACAGTTGCGCCCCGCCGATCAGCATCAGCTCGGCGACGCCCTGCTCCAGCGCCCATTCCTCGGCACGCGCCACCGCGGCTTCCAGCGACGGGTACACCTCGGCGCCTTCGAGCCGCAGGTCGGCCTGGCGGCTGACCACTATATTCAGCCGCCCTGGCAGCGGACGCCCCAGCGAATCCCAGGTCTTGCGACCCATGATGATCGGCTTGCCCAGGGTGGTGGCCTTGAAGTATTTGAAATCCCCCGGCAAGTGCCAGGGCATGCTGTTGTCGACGCCGATCACGCGGTTTTCACCGAGGGCCGCGATCAGGCTGAGAGGGAGAGATTTTTTCATGCCGGCGAGGATACCAGAGGCTCGATGCCCCGCAACGTACCCCGATCGGCGTGACAGCGGTTATGCTCACCCCTCATTTGAGCAACGGAATGACGCGTGACAGCACTGACCCCACTGGAAAGACTCTGGCTCACCGAAGCCGTACGCCTGCGTGAAGAACACGCCGGCGCCCTGGAGGACCAGGAAGCCAATCGCCTGGCGCGCACCGCTGGCGGCGACCTGGCGAGCCGTATCCAATACCGCGCGCAGTGGCTGGCCGAACGCGACGGCCTCGCCGCCGCCCTGCGCCACTGGGTCCAGGGCGCGCGCCTGGCGCTGATGCTGCTGGCGCTGCTGGCCATCGTCAGCGGCGCCGGCCTGGCCTTCGCCGCCCTGGGCAACGGGCAGACGCCGGTCAATGTGTTCTGGGCCCTGGGCAGTCTGCTCGGCCTCAACCTGCTTCTGCTGCTGAGCTGGGCCTTGGGCCTGCTGTTCGCCGGCGAACAGGGCGCCAGCCTCGGCCGCCTGTGGCTGTGGCTCAGCGCCAAGCTCGCCCGCGACGCCAAGGCCGCGCAGCTGGCGCCCGCCCTGCTGTTGTTGCTGCAGCGGCGCAAACTCAATCGCTGGGCCATCGGCACCCTGGTCAACGGCCTGTGGCTGCTGGCCCTGCTCAGCGCCATGACAATCCTGCTGATGCTGCTGATCACCAAGCGCTACGGGTTCTACTGGGAAAGCACCCTGCTCGGCGCGGATGCTTTCGTGGCGATGACCAACGCCCTCGCGGCCATACCCCGTGCCATAGGTTTCGGGGTACCGACCGTAGAGATGATTCACGCCAGCACCCGGGATGTTTACAACACTGAACTGGTGCGCCAGATGTGGGCCGTCTGGCTGGTGGCCTCGCTGATCATTTACGGCGTGCTGCCGCGCCTGCTGTTGATGCTGTTCTGTCGCTGGCGCTGGAAGCGTGGGCAGGCGCGCCTGCAACTGGATCTCAACCTCCCCGGCTACAGCCAGCTGCGCGAAGCACTGATGCCCAGCAGCGAGCGCCTGGGGATCAACGATGCCGCCCCCGAATGGCTGCACCGCGTCGAAGGCGGCGTCAGCGCGCAGGACAGCGATGGCGCCCTGCTGGTGGCCATCGAACTGGACGACCAGCGCCCCTGGCCACCGCAATTGCCGGCCACGGTGAAAGACGCCGGCATCCTCGACAGCCGCGAATCCCGGCACAAGCTGCTGGAACAGATGAGCCGCTTTCCGCCGGCGCGCCTGGCCATCGCCTGCGATCCACGGCGCTCGCCGGACCGTGGCAGCCTGGCGCTGATCGCCGAGCTGGCCCGCAGCGCCAGCGCCACCCGGGTCTGGCTGTTGCAGGCGCCGCCGGGCCAGGCGCTGGATGCCGAACGCCTGGGTGACTGGCACGTAGCTCTGCAACAACTGGAGCTGCCGTTCGCCGATTGCGTGCCGCTGAACTGGCTGGAGACCGGGCATGACTGATCCTCGCAAACCGCCGTTGAAGCTGGCGGTGGTCGGCCACACCAACGTCGGCAAGACCTCCCTGCTGCGCACCCTGACCCGGGACGTCGGCTTCGGCGAGGTCTCCCATCGCCCCAGCACCACCCGCCATGTCGAGGGCGCGCGGCTGTCGGTGGACGGCGAACCGCTGCTCGACCTGTACGACACCCCCGGCCTGGAAGACGCCATCGCCCTGCTCGATTACCTGGAACGCCTGGAGCACCCCGGCGAGCGCCTGGACGGCCCGGCGCGCCTGGTGCGGTTTCTCGAAGGCAGCGAGGCGCGCCAGCGTTTCGAGCAGGAAGCCAAGGTGCTGCGCCAGCTGCTGGACTCCGACGCCGGGCTGTATGTGATCGACGCTCGCGAGCCGGTACTGGCCAAGTACCGCGACGAACTGGAAGTCCTCGCCAGTTGCGGCAAGCCGCTGCTGCCGGTGCTGAACTTCGTCAGCAGCGCCAACCATCGCGAGCCGGACTGGCGCGAAGCCCTGGCCCGCCTGGGCCTGCACGCGCTGGTGCGGTTCGACAGCGTGGCGCCGCCGGAGGACGGCGAGCGGCGGCTGTATGAAAGCCTGGCGTTGCTTCTGGAAAACTCGCGGCCGCAGCTGGAACGCCTGATCGCCGACCAGCAGGCGCAACGCCTGGCCCGCCAGCAAAGCGCCGCGCGACTGATCGCCGAACTGCTGATCGATTGCGCCGCCTGCCGGCGCAGTGTGGTCAGCGAGGTCGAGCAGGAACAACAGGCCATCGGCGAGCTGCGTAAGGCCGTGCGTCAACGTGAGCAGCGCTGCGTCGAATCGCTGCTCAAGCTCTACGCCTTCCGCCCCCAGGATGCCGCCGCCAGCGATGTGCCGCTGCTCGACGGACGCTGGGGCGATGACCTGTTCAACCCAGAAACCCTCAAGCAACTGGGCGTACGGGTCGGTGGCGGGATCGCCGCCGGCGCGGCGGCCGGGGCCGGCGTCGATCTGCTGGTGGGCGGCCTGACCCTGGGCGCGGCGGCCCTGGCCGGGGCGATCGCCGGTGGCGCGCTGCAAACCGCCCGCAGCTACGGCGGCCGCCTGCTGGGCAAGCTCAAGGGCCAGCGCGAGCTGACCGTGGACGACAGCGTGCTGCGCCTGTTGGCCCTGCGCCAACGGCAACTGGTGCAGGCGCTGGATGTGCGCGGTCATGCGGCGCTGGGCAGCATCCAGCTGGCCACGCCCCAGGACCAGAGCTGGCGCGAGGGCAAGCTGCCGGAGGCGCTGAACAAGGCCCGCGCCCACCCGCATTGGTCGTCACTGAACCCGGCGCCGCGCCTGAGCCAGGCGGAGCGCCAGGAGCAGATCGAGGTGTTGGCGCAGAAGCTGGTGGTCGGGGATTAAGTCGGCGCCGTTCTCGCCGACGCCATCGCGGGCAAGCCTCGCTCCTACCGAAGACTGGCGTCTGTAGGAGCGAGGCTTGCCCGCGATAGCTATCGTCCAGACAGCACAGGGTCAGGCAGCTAACAACCGCACCGCCTTGTCCTTGAGCACCTGCAAATCCATCACCGGCACCCACAGCTCCTTGGCCTGTTCGTCCCAATGACGCAGGCGCAGGCTGACCGTGCACAGCGGGTCCTGCTCGAAGGTCCGGGCCTCCTCGGCGCTCATCACCCCGCCCTGGTATTCCAGGGTGCGCCGGCTGGCTTGGCTGAGCCGCTCGTAGTAGCCCGGCTCCTTGAAGGTCAGGTAACGCTTGGCCTGCACGTGGTATTCCACCAGCCGCGCCAGGCGCTCGCTGAAACCGGCGCGACGCAGGTAGTCGGCGCCCAGCCGCTCATGGCTGACCACGCCGAAACCGCCCATGTTCTCGGCATCCTGCGTACAGATATGCCCGATATCGTGGAAGAACGCCGCCAGCACCACTTCGTCGTCGAAACCCTCGGCCATGGCCAGTTGCGCGGCCTGGGACATGTGTTCGATCTGCGACACCGGCTCGCCGATGTAGTCGCTGTCGCCAAAACGCTCGTACAGGCCGAAGACCTCGGCGATCCGCTGCTCAGGCCCCATCAGGCTTCCTCCAGCAAACGGGCGATATTGCCCTCGGCCATGGCCGGACCGACGCTCATGCCCACGCCGCTGTGCATCAGGGCCACGCTGACCCCGGCGGTCGGGCGCAGGAACGAGAACGGCCCCGGGCCGCGGGCGCCATAGACACCCTGCCAGCGCTCGAGCACCTGCACCTTGCAGCCCAGAGTGTGCTCGGCCAGTTCGAGCATCCAGTTGTCCACCTGTTCGGCATTGAACGGCGAGGGATCGCTGCCGTAATGGTGGGAGTCGCCGATGATCAGCTCGCCATAGGGCGTCGGGCTGATCAGCAGGTGGATGCCGTTCTCGTGCAGGTGCGGCGCGTCCCGCAGGATCTGCGCCTGCACCGCCGCCGCTTCGGGCAGGTCGGCAAAGGCGCCGTAATGCACGCAGCTCAGGCCAGTGAGCAGTGCGTGTTGCAGGTCCAGTTGCACCTCGGGCCGGGCGCGGAGCATTTGCAGGCGACAGACCTGCGGCGCCAGCGCGGCAATCGGCTCGGCCAGCAGGGTCTGGTAGTCATGCCCGGAACAGACCAGGATCTGCGCCGCACGAAAGCTGCCGGCGGTGCTGTGCAACTGGCCGGGCTCGATGTCGCGCACCAGGGTGGAGAAATGAAACTCCACCCCCAGGTCGCGGCGCAGGTAGTCGATCAGCATCGGGATGGCTTCCCGGGAGTACAGCTGCTGGTCGTCCAGGCCGTGCAGCGCCGCGCGATGATGGCGCAAGCGCCCGCCGTACAGATCGTTCAAGGCCGCGCCGCGCAGCAGTTCGACGCGGTAGCCGTGTTCCTGCGCACGTCCGGCGCAGAAGGCCTGCAGCAATTGCTCTTCGGCCTCGGTGCGGGCGAACAGGTAAGAGCCGTTGCGCTTGAGCGGCAGGCCGGCCAACTCGGCCCAGTCGCCCCAGATGCTGCGGCTGGCCCTGGCCAGGTCGAGCATCACCCCAGGCGGCTGTCCGGTCACCAGGGCTTGGCCGAAATTGCGCACCGACGCGCCCAGGGGCGTGGCGCTGCGCTCGAAAACCTTGACCCGCAAACCGCGCTTGGCCGCGGCATAGGCATGGGACAGCCCGAGGATGCCGGCGCCGACGATCAGCAGGTCGTTGTGGTTGCTCATGTGTGTGGTCCTTGGGCGATGACCTCTGCGAGGTCGAATCGCGGGCAAGTCAGATCGCCGCCCGCTCGCTCCTACAGAAGCGTCCATAGAAGCGAGGCGGCCCGCGACAGGGTCTGGCGGTTACTTGGCGGCGACCTTCTCGGACTTGCCGTCATAACGCTTGCGCCACTCGGCGAGGATCCCGTCGCGGTTCTTCGAGGCCCAGGCGAAGTCGTTCTTGATCAGGCGCTGCTCGTAGTCGGCCGGCAGTTCGGTCTGCGGCTTGGCGATCCCCGGCTGGGCCAGGACGGCGAAGTTTTCCTTGTACAGCTCCATGGCCGCGGGGCTGGCGGAGAAGTCGGCGAGCCTCTTCGCGGCTTCTTCATGAGGGGTGCCCTTGATCACCGCGGTGGCTTCAATTTCCCAGCCCAGGCCTTCCTTCGGCAGCACGATGTCCAGCGGCGCGCCCTGGCGCTTGAGCTGCACGGCCGGGTATTCGAAGGAGATGCCGATCGGGAATTCGCCGGCCGCCGCCAGCTTGCACGGCTTGGAACCGGAGTGAACGTACTGGCCGATGTTCTGGTGCAGGTCGTCCATGTACTGCCAGCCCTGCTTCTCACCAAAGGTCTGCAACCAGGCGCTGACGTCGAGGAAGCCGGTGCCGGACGAGGCCGGGTTAGGCATGACGATCTTGCCTTTGTACTCAGGCTTGGTCAGGTCCTGCCAGCTCACCGGCTTGGTCAGGCCCTGCTTTTCGGCCTCGACGGTGTTGAAGCAGATGGTCGCGGCCCAGACGTCCATGCCGACCCAGGCCGGCGGGTTGGCGGCGTCGCGGTAGTTGCCGCCGATCTTGCCCAGGTCCTTCGGCGCATAGCTTTGCAGCATGCCCTGCTGATCGAGGATCGCCAGGCTGGAGGCCGCCAGCCCCCACACCGCGTCCGCCTGCGGCCGGGCTTTTTCCGCCAGCAGCTTGGCGGTGATGATCCCGGTGGAATCGCGCACCCATTTGATTTCCACGTCCGGGTTGGCGGCTTCGAAGGCCTGCTTGTAGCTCTTCAGTTGCTCGGCCTCGAGGGCGGTATAGACCGTCAGTTCAGTCTTCGCGGCAAAGGCGTTCATGCTGAAAGCAGTGAGGACAGCAGCGGCAACAGCCAGGGGCTTGAACATGGTGCGGTTCCTTTCTGTAGTGGGGCTTGTAGTAGGGGGTTGGACAGATTCAGTGGCCGGGCGCGGTCTGCCGCCAGGCCTGGGAGCGGCGCAACAAGCCGCGCGAAGCCCAGGCCAGGAGCAGGGACACGCCCGCCGAGGTAAAGAGGATCAGGGTCGACATGGCGGCCGCGCCGCCGACGTTGCCGGCGTCGTCCATGTTCAGCACCGCCACCGCCGCGAGGATGGTGTCGGGGCTGTAGAGGAAGATCGCCGCCGAGACGGTGGTCATGGCCGAGACGAACAGGTAGCGCAGGATATCCAACAGCGCCGGCAGGCAGATCGGCACGGTGACCCGCAGGTAATGGCGGTACAGCGGCGCCTTGAGCGACAGCGCGGCGGCCTCGAACTCGGCGTCGAGCTGGCGCAGCGCGGTGGTGGCGGTCATCTGCGCGGTGGTCAGGTAGTGGGCGATGGTGCACACCACCAGCAGGGTCATGCTGCCGTAGAACACATGCAGCGGGTTGCCGCTGAGGTTGAAGAAGAAGACATAACCCAGGCCCAGCACCAGGCCCGGCACCGCCATCGGCACGAAGCTGAGCATGCGCAGCGCCAGGTTGAGGCCGCGCTGGGCGTGAGTCTTCTCCATCAGGTAGGCGCCGGTGAAGATCAGCAGGCTGCCGATCAGCGCCGTGCACAGGGCCATGGTCAGGCTGTTGCGGTAGGCCAGCCAGCCGCCACCGGCGGTGTCGTTGAACTGGTAGTGGTTGAGCGACAGCGACAGGTTATAGGGCCAGAACTTCACCAGCGACGAGAACACCGCCATGCCGAACACCAGCAGCAGCACTGCGCAGATCAGCAGGACGATCGCCAGGTAGCAGCCATCCCGCAGCCGGGAAGGCGCCGGCTGGAACACCTGGGCCCGGCCGCTCATGGCGTCGCCATGACGGCGACGCAGCCAGGCATCGACACCGAAGCTGAACAGCGCCGGCAGCAACAGCACCATGCCGATCAAGGCGCCACGGCCGAACTGTTGCTGGCCGACCACCGCCTTGTAGGCTTCCAGCGCCAGCACCTGATAGTCGCCACCGACCACTACCGGCACGCCGAAATCGGTGATGGTCAGGGTGAACACCAGGCAGAACGCAGCGAACACTGCCTGCCGGGTGGCCGGCCAGGTGATGCTGCGAAAGGCCTTGGCCGGGCTGGCGCCCATGCTCGACGCAGCGTCGAACAGCCGCGCATCGGCCAGGGACAGGGCCGACAGCAGGATCATCAGGGCGTGGGGAAAGGTGTAGATCACTTCGCCAAGGACGATGCCCCAGAAGCCATAGATATTGTCCGAGAGCAGCCCGCGCAGCATGCCCTGATTGCCGAACAGATAGACCAGGGCGATCCCCGGCAGCATCGATGGCGCCATCAGCGGCAGCAGCGACAGGCCGCGCCAGATCGCCTTGCCGGGAATCAGCGTGCGTTGCAGGGCATAAGCAAACAGGTAGGCCAGCGGTACCACGATGGCAGCGACGCTGAGGGAGACTTTCAGGCTGTTGCCCAGCAGCCAGTGGAAGTTGGCGCTGGTCACCAGCTCGCGGGCGGCGACCAGGCCACCACCCTGCCCGGCTTCGCCGCTGAAGCCGCGCCAGAAGATCGCCAGCAACGGCAGCAGCACCGCCAGGCCCAGCAGCAGGAGCAGCACCAGCTTGCCGCCGAGCACGAAGATACGGTCGCCGACTTCCGCGCGGGCCGCCTGGCGCGCCCGTTTCGCGGGTAGCGGCAGGGTCAGGTCAATGGCCATCTCAGGCAAACACCTGCAGGCTGCGCGGTGGCAAGGCGACCCAGATGTCCTGGGCGCCGAGGCGCGGCATGGCTTCCGGGGCCAGCTCGGCCAGCAGCGGATGGCCAGGCAACTCGTTGAGCTCGAAGCTCATGCGGCAGCGGTTGCCGAGGAAGGTGATCTCCCGGACCTTGGCCGGGAACAGGTTTTCCTCGTGCACCGGCGGATTGACGTTGATCGCCTCCGGACGGCAGAACAACCGACCCGAAGCGGCTTTGCCGGAGTCGGCCGCCAGCCGTACGTTCATCCCGCCGACCTGGGCGTGGCTGTCGCTGCTGCGGCGGAACGGCAGCCAGTTGCCCTGGCCGACGAATTCGGCGACGAACGGGGTGGCCGGGCGATCGTAGATTTCCTGCGGTGTGGCGTACTGCTCGACCTTGCCGTTGTTCATCACCGCGATGCGGTCGGCCATCAACATGGCCTCGTCCTGGTTGTGGGTCACCATCAGGGTGGTGATGCCCAAACGCCGCTGCAACTGGCGCAGCTCGGTGCACAAATGCTCGCGCACCCGGGCATCCAGCGCCGACATCGGTTCATCCAGCAGCAGCAACGAAGGCGCCGGGGCCAGGGCGCGCGCCAGGGCCACCCGCTGCTGCTGGCCGCCCGACAGCTGGCCGGGGTATTTCTTTTCGCTGCCGGTCAGGCCCACCAGTTCCAGCATCTGCGCCACGCGCTTGCGCACTTCGTCGCGGCCGCTGCCGGCCAGGCCATAGGCGATGTTGGCTTCGACGCTGAGGTTGGGGAACAGCGCGTAGGACTGGAACAGAATGCCGTAGTCCCGGGCCTGGGGCGCCAGGTGCGAGACGTCGCGGCTACCCAGGTACAACTCGCCCTGATCCTGGCGCTCGAGGCCGGCGATGCAGCGCAGCAAGGTAGTCTTGCCGCAGCCCGACGGGCCGAGCAGACACACCAGCTCGCCAGCCGCCACGTCCAGGGAGACGTTATCCAGCGCGGTGAAAGCGCCAAAGCGTTTCTGCATGCCGCGCACCTTCATTGGCGCGCCGGGGTTGCTCAGGGCAGTTGCGATCGGGTTGTTCATGGACGGACCTCATCAAGCTGATGCAGGCCATCCTAGGGAGTGAATGCGTAGTTACTGTGGCAGTGAGGCAAAAGCTGCCGATAGTGGTATTGGCGGATTTGGGTTGGGGATCGCGTTAGCCGTTGCGACGCTATCGCGGGCAAGCCTCGCTCCTACAGAAGCCGAGCGGTGTTTCTGTAGGAGCGAGGCTTGCCCGCGATCACCTGCGCAGCAGGTGGCTGTTCAGGCCGGCGCCATTTCCTGCGCCAGCCCAAGGAAGGCCGCCGGCAGGCGCGCGCCCTTGCGCTCCTTGAGGCAGTACAGGTATTCGGCGATCTGCGGCGCGTTCTCGATGGTCAACACCCGCAACTGCGGATCGTGGGGGACTTCCTGGCGGGCAATGATGCTGATGCCGATATTGCGCAGCACCGCCTCGCGGATCGACTCGCGGCTGCCGATCTCCAGCAGCGGCCCGAAGCTGACCCGGGCGCTGTCGAGCAATTCTTCGGTCAGGCGTCGGGTGGTGGAGCCCGGCTCGCGCATCAGCAGGGTATGCCCGGCCAGGGCATTCAAGGGCACGTGATCGAGGGCCGCCAACGGATGATTGCGATGCACCGCCAGCACCAGCGGGTCGCTGCCGAGCACCCGGCGGATCAACCGCGAATCTTCCAGCAACTGCGAGGACGCGGCGATGTCGACCCGGTACTCCTCCAGCGATTCCAGGACCTGTTGCGAGTTGCCGATTTCCACCGACACCTCCACCTGGGGCAGGCGCTCCCGAAAGGTCTTCACCAGATCGAGGATGTAATAAGGCGCCGTGGCGGCGATCCGCAGGGTGCCTTGCAACTGGCCGCTGTTGCGCAGGAAAAACTCGATATCGGCTTCCTGCTGCAACAGCGCCTTGACCATCGGCAGCAGCCGGGCGCCCTCCTCGCTGACGCTGAGGCGGCGCCCGCCGCGATAGAACAGCTCGACCGAGTACTGGCTTTCCAGATGGCGGATCTGGGTGGTCACCGTGGGCTGGCTCAAGCCGAGCTTTTTCGCCGCCAGGGTGATGCTGCCCAGGCGGGCCACCATGTAAAACGCCTTCAGCTCGGCACTCAGCACTGCATTCTCACGTTACCCATCAGCTCATCGTCTATTTGCGCAGCAGGCGCAAACCGTTGAAGACCACCAACAGGCTGACGCCCATGTCGGCGAACACGGCCATCCACATGGTGGCCAACCCGAAGAAGGTTACCCCAAGAAAGATCGCCTTGATGACCAGGGCCAGGGCGATATTTTGTACGAGGATGTTCGAGGTCTGGCGGGACAGCCGGACAAAGGCCGGGATCTTGCGCAGATCGTCGTCCATCAGGGCGACATCGGCGGTCTCGATGGCGGTGTCGGTACCCGCCGCGGCCATGGCGAAACCGATCTCCGCGCGGGCCAGGGCCGGGGCGTCGTTGATGCCGTCGCCGACCATACCGACCCGATGCCCTTGGGCATACAGATCTTCGATGGCTTGCAGTTTGTCGGTGGGCAGCAGGTCGCCGCGGGCCCGATCGATGCCCACCTGGGCAGCGATGGCCTCGGCGGTGTGCGGGTTGTCGCCGGTCAGCATCAGGGTCTTGATGCCCAGCTCGTGCAGCTGCTGGATCGCCTCGCGACTGGACTCCTTGACCGTGTCCGCCACGGCGAACAGGGCCAGGGGACCGGCGCTGTCGAGCAACAGCACCACGGTCTTGCCCTGCTTCTCCAGGGCGAACAGCTTCTCTTCCAGCTCCGGCGAGCACAGCCCCAGCTCTTCCACCAGGCGATGGTTGCCCAGGTGGTAGAGCTGGCCGTTGATTTCCCCGCGCACACCGCGACCGGCCAGGGCTTCGAAGTTATCCACAAGGTGCAGGCTCAGCTGCTTATCCACAGCCGCATTTGCAATAGCCAGGGACACCGGGTGGTCGGAACGGGACGCCAGGCTGGCGGCAATGGCCGGGGCGCTGCTGTCCGCCAGCGGGTCGAGGGACAGGAAGTCGGTCTGCACCGGCTTGCCGTGGGTGATGGTGCCGGTCTTGTCCAGCGCCAGGTAATCGAGCTTGTAACCGCCTTCCAGATAGACCCCGCCCTTGATCAGGATGCCTTTGCGCGCCGCCGCGGCCAGGCCGCTGACGATGGTCACCGGGGTGGAAATCACCAGGGCGCACGGGCATGCCACCACCAGCAGCACCAGGGCGCGGTAGATCCAATCGAACCAGGCGGCGCCCATGAACAGCGGCGGAATCACCGCCACGGCCAGGGCGAAGGCAAACACCGCGGGGGTGTAGATTTTCGAGAAGCTGTCGACGAAGCGCTGGGTCGGCGCGCGCGCGCCCTGGGCCTGCTCCACGGCATGGATGATCCGCGCCAGGGTCGAGTTGTTGGCCGCCGCGGTCACCCTGTACTCCAGGGAGCCGGCCTGGTTGATGGTGCCGGCGAAGACCTTGTCGCCCAGGGTCTTCTCCACCGGCAGGCTTTCACCGGTGATCGGCGCCTGGTCGATGGTCGAACTGCCGGCCACCACCTCACCGTCCAGGCCGATGCGCTCACCCGGACGCACCCGTACCAGCGCGCCGAGTTCGACGCTTTTCGCTTCCCGTTCGACCCAGCTGCCGTCCGCCTGCTGCACCGTGACCTGCTCGGGGGTCATCTGCATCAGGCCGCTGATGGCGTTGCGCGCGCGGTCCAGGGACCGTGCCTCGATCAGTTCGGCCACGGTGAACAGGAACATCACCATCGCCGCTTCCGGCCATTGGCCGATCAGCACGGCGCCGGTCACGGCGATGCTCATCAAGGCGTTGATGTTGAGATTGCGGTTCTTCAGGGCGATCCAACCCTTCTTGTAGGTGCCGAGGCCACCGCTGAGGATCGATACCAGGGCAACCACCGCTACCACCCAGGTCGGCGCAGCGCTGGTGAAGTGGATCACTTCCGCGGCCAGCGCGCCGATGCCCGACAGCGCCAGCGGCCACCAGTGTTTTTTCACCGGGGCCGCGGGCGGGGCATCGGACTCACCGCCCAGGCCGATGGGCTCTGCCTCCATGCCCAGGGACTTGATGGCGGCGATGATCGGAGCGACGTCCTGCAGGTCATGGGTCACGCCCAGCACCCGGTTGATCAGGTTGAACTCCAACTGCTGCACACCCGCCAGCTTGCCCAGCTTGTTCTGGATCAGCGTCTGCTCGGTCGGGCAGTCCATGGCCTCGATGCGGAAGCTGCTCAGGCGCGCATTGGCGCTCGGCGCCGTGCTGAGCTTGACCAGCGACGGCGCGGCGGCCGACGAACAGCAGGTATCGCCATGGCTGGCGGCCTGGGGCTCGCTCAACTGGACCAACGACGGCGCCGAGCAGCAGGAACCGCCGTGGCCTGCATGATCGTGTTTTTTCACCGGCTGCAGTTTTGCGCCATGGCCGTGATCGTGATCGTGATCGTGATCGTGATCGTGATCGTGATCGTGATCGTGATCGTGATCGTGATCGTGATCGTGATCGTGATCGTGATCGTGGCCAGCATGCTTGGAGTCAGCGCCGGGCTTGCCGTGGGTGTGCAGGGAATCGCTCATAAGGTCGCGTCCGAAAAGGTGCCTGTTGCCAAGTGAACACCCTGTAGCCACTATAGGGTCAAGCACCCTTTCGGAGATTGTCGCGATGAAAATTGGCGAGCTGGCGAAACTGACCGACTGTCAGGTCGAAACCATCCGTTACTACGAGCGCGAAGGCCTGCTGCCGGAACCGGCCCGCAGCGAAGGCAATTACCGTCTGTATACCCAGGCCCACACCGAACGCCTGACCTTCATCCGCAACTGCCGCAGCCTGGACATGACCCTCGAGGAAATCCGCAGCCTGCTGAACCTGCGCGACAGCCCGCAGGGGCAATGCGAAAGCGTCAACGCCCTGATCGACGAGCATATCCACCACGTCAAGGCGCGGATCGACGGGCTCTTGGCCTTGCAGACACAGTTGCTCGACCTGCGCCAACGCTGCAGCGAAGGGCCGGATCTGGATCAGTGCGGGATTTTGCAGCGCCTGGAAGTCAGCGGCTCGGTGGCCCCCAGCGAAGCCGAGGATTCTCACGTGGGCCGTAGCCACGGCCACTAGAAACAACGCGGGCCAGCCTCGCTCCTACAACAGACAGGAGCAGGGCTGGCCCGCGAGCATTGCGCGTTGACGCCTGGGTCAGACCGCCATCGGCGCGGTCATCGGCGCGTGGTGCTCGTAGCCTTCCAGCGAGAAGTCGCTCGGTTCGACCTTCTCCAGCCACTCCGGCTCGTACACGCCGGTCTTGGCGAACTCCGGTACACGCTCGGAAATCACCAGCTTCGGCATCGGGAACGGCTCGCGCTTGAGTTGTTCGTTGAGCATGTCCAGGTGGTTTTCATAGACGTGGGCGTCACCGATGAAATAGGTGAACCAGCGCGGGGTGTAGCCGGTCAGGCGACCGATCAGGCTCAGCAGCGCCGCGCCTTCGGTGAGGTTGAACGGCGTGCCCAGGCCCAGGTCGTTGGAGCGGATGTAGAGAGTCAGGGAGATTTCCCGGGTCTCGACATTCGGGTGGAACTGGTACAGCAGGTGGCACGGTGGCAGGGCCATTTCATCCAGTTGGGCGCAGTTCCAGCCGTGAAACAGGATGCGGCGGCTGCCCGGGTCCTTGATGATGGTGTCCACACACTGGCGCACCTGATCGATGGCCTTGTACAGCACCACGTAGGCCTGGCCGTTTTCCTCGCCTTCGGCGATCTGCCGGTAGCCCTGGCCCAGCGTCTGCTCGATGGCGGCCGGGTTGCTCATGGGGATCTGCTTGTACGCCGGCCACTTGCGCCATTGCACGCCGTAGATCTCGCCCAGGTCGTCCTCGCCCTGGCGGAAGGGGTTGGCCAGCCATTGCGCGTTTTCGTTGGCGTTCTGGTCCCAGACCTTGCAGCCCAGGGCACGGAATTCGGCGGCGTTGTTCACCCCACGAAGGAAACCGCACATCTCGCCGATGGCCGACTTGAAGGCCATCTTGCGGGTGGTGATCGCCGGGAAACCTTCTTTCAGGTCATAACGCAGCATTGCGCCAGGGAAACTGATGGTGTTCACGCCCGTGCGATTGGCCTGCTTGGTGCCGTTCTTGATGACGTGGGCGACCAGATCGAGATATTGCTTCATGTATTACCTGTGTCCTTGAAGGCAGGGCTCGCGCCCTGCGATCCGAATTAGAGCGCGGCGTCTTTCGTCGCCGGTGCCGCTGGAGCGCGATGGTAAGCCAGCCAGATCAGGAACAGGCCGCCAACGATCATCGGCAGGCACAGCACCTGGCCCATGGTCAGCCAGTTCCACGCCAGGTAACCCAGCTGCGCATCCGGGACCCGGACGAACTCGACGATAAAACGGAAAATACCGTAAAACAGGGCGAACATCCCGGAAACCGCCATGGTTGGGCGAGGTTTACGCGAGAACAGCCAGAGGATGAGGAACAGCGCCACACCTTCCAGGGCGAACTGATACAGCTGCGAAGGATGGCGCGGCAGCTGGGCCGGGTCGCTGAACGGCGGGAAGATCATCGCCCACGGCAGGTCGGTCGGCTTGCCCCACAGCTCGGCGTTGATGAAGTTGCCGATGCGCCCGGCGCCCAGGCCGATCGGCACCATCGGCGCGACGAAGTCCATCAGCTGGAAGAACGATTTGCCGTTCTTCTTGCCGAACCACAAGGCCGCCAGCATCACCCCGATGAAACCGCCGTGGAACGACATGCCGCCTTTCCAGACCTCGAAGATCAGCGTCGGGTTGGCCAGGTAGGCGCTCAGGTCGTAGAACAGCACATACCCCAGGCGCCCGCCGACAATGACCCCCATCGACATCCAGAACACCATGTCGGAGAGCTTCTCCTTGGTCCAGGTCGGGTCGAAGCGGTTCAACCGGCGCGACGCCAGCAGCCAGGCGCCACCGATGCCGATCAGGTACATCAGGCCGTACCAGTGAATTTTCAGCGGGCCGATGGCCAGGGCCACCGGGTCGATCTGCGGGTAAGGCAGCATTGCGACTCCTCGTTAGAGTGAAACTCGATTTCCGCCGCGACCATGCCACGTGCGGATTAAGCCAGGATTGCGAAACCTGTCAGAGCAGGAATGTCAGGCCGACCACAAACAACAGGCCAGCGAACAAGCGCTTCAACAGGCGCGCCGACAGCCGATGGGCCAGTCGCGCGCCGAACCGGGCAAAGACCATGCTGGTCAGGGCGATGCCCAACAGCGCCGGTAAATACACAAAACCCAGACTATGAGCCGGCAGCAACGGATCATGCCAGCCCAGAATCATGAAACTTATTGCACTGGCCACGGCAATCGGCAAACCGCAGGCCGAGGACGTGGCCACCGCCTGCTGCATCGGCACGCTGCGCCAGGTCAGGAACGGTACGGTCAGCGAGCCGCCGCCGATGCCGAAAATCGCCGAAGCCCAGCCGATCACACTGCCAGCCAGGGTCAGCCCGAGCTTGCCGGGAACGTCACGGCTGGCCTTGGGCCGCAGGTCCAAGGTCATCTGCAAGGCGACCACCAGGGCGAAGACGCCGATGATTTTCTGCAGGTTCGGCCCGGAGATCGCTTCGGCCGTCAGCGCCCCGACCCCGGCGCCAAGCAGGATGCCCAGGGTCATCCAGGCAAAGATCGGCCAGCGCACCGCGCCCCTGCGCTGGTGTTCGCGAACCGCGTTGACCGAGGTGAAGATGATAGTCGCCAGCGACGTACCGACCGCCAGGTGGGTCAGGATCGACGGATCGAAACCTTGCAGGGTGAAGCTGAACACCAGCACGGGAACGATGATGATGCCGCCACCCACGCCAAACAGGCCGGCCAATACACCCGCGCAGGCCCCCAGCAGCAGATAGAGCAGAAATTCCATGGAGGCATCCAAAAAAGAGAGCGGCATGGTAACGGATGCATGGCCCTTGGCTCCACTGGATGGCGATGGATACCCAGTCGATCTGTGCGTAGAGTGGGCAAAAAACACAAAAGGGACGACCTGATGTGCTTGATCGTATTCGCCTGGCGGCCCGGCCACGCCCTGCCCCTGATCGTCGCGGCCAACCGTGACGAGTTCTACGCCCGCCCCAGCCTGCCGCTGGCGCAATGGCCCGAAGCCCCCGACATCTACGCCGGGCGCGACCTGGAAGCAGGCGGCACCTGGCTCGGCCTGGGCGCCGACGGACGCTTCGCCGCCCTGACCAATATCCGCAATCCCCATCAGCCCCCCGCGCGCCGTTCGCGAGGCGAACTGGTGGCGCGTTTTCTCAGCAGCAAGATGTCGATTGACGACTATTTCAGCGACGTTGTCGGCCGATCCCTGGAATATGCCGGCTTCAACCTGCTGGTGGGCACCCCTGATCAGCTCTGGCACTACAACGCCCTGACCCGTGAGCCGCAGCAACTGGGCAGTGGCCTGTACGGCCTGTCGAATGCCGGGCTAGACACGCCCTGGCCCAAGCTGCTCAAGGCCAAGGCGGCGCTGCAGGAAGTGCTGGGCGACCCGCAGCCTCAGGCCCTGCTCGCCCTGCTCAGCGATACACAGACCGCGCCGTTTGCCGACCTGCCCGATACCGGGGTCGGCCTGGCCACCGAGAGCCTGCTGTCGAGCGTGTTTATCGCCAGCCCCAGTTATGGCACGCGGGCCAGCACGGCGCTGATCGTCCGGGCCGATGGTTCGAGGCACATAGTCGAGCGCAGCTTCGGGCCCTATGGCGGGCACTTGGGGGAAGTGGAGCTGAAGGTCTAGCGGACGCTATCGCGAGCAAGCCCGCTCCTACAGCTGTAGGAGCGGGCTTGTTTGCAATGGAAACAACAGGGATTAAAGAGTCTTGGCCGACGCTGGATTGATCATCCGCGCCAAGCCCAGGTTCTTCAGCGCCAGTTGCAGCGAGCTGTGGATAACTTGCGGGTTGTCGATGGTCATCAACTCGGCCAGCAACTCCTTGGCCTTGCTGAGATTGATCTGGCGCAGCATCCACTTCACTTTCGGCAGGTTGGTGGCGTTCATCGACAGGCTGTCGAAGCCCATCGCCATCAGCAGCACAGCCGCCGCCGGATCGCCAGCCATCTCGCCGCAGATACTCACCGGTTTGCCTTCGGCATGGGCGTCGCGCACCACGGTCTGCAAGGCTTGCAGCACCGCCGGATGCAGGTAGTCGTAGAGATCCGCCACCCGTGGATTGTTGCGGTCCACGGCCAGCAGGTACTGGGTCAGGTCGTTGGAGCCGACCGACAGGAAGTCCACCTGGCGCGCCAGTTCCTTGGTCTGGTACACCGCAGCCGGGATCTCGATCATCACCCCGATCGGCGGCATCGGCACGTCGGTGCCTTCGTCGCGCACTTCGCCCCAGGCGCGATGGATCAGGTGCAACGCTTCTTCCAGCTCATGGGTGCCGGAAATCATCGGCAAGAGAATACGCAGGTTGTTCAGACCTTCGCTGGCCTTGAGCATGGCGCGGGTCTGGACAAGGAAAATCTCGGGATGGTCGAGGGTGACGCGAATACCGCGCCAGCCGAGGAAGGGGTTGTCTTCCTTGATAGGGAAATACGACAGTGACTTGTCGCCGCCGATGTCCAGGCTGCGCATCGTCACCGGTTGCGGGTGGAAGGCGGAAAGTTGCTCGCGATAGATCGCCAGCTGCTCCTTTTCGCTCGGGAAGCGTTGGTTGATCATGAACGGCACTTCGGTGCGGTACAGGCCCACGCCTTCGGCGCCACGCTTCTGTGCCCGCGCCACGTCCGCCAGCAGGCCGGTGTTGACCCACAGCGGCATGCGGTGGCCGTCCAGCGTCACGCACGGCTGGTCGCGCAGCGCATCCAGGCCCTGGGCCAGTTGCCGTTCTTCCTCGACCACATCGGCGAACTGCTTGCGCAGCACGTCGCTGGGGTTGGTGTAGACCTCGCCGTGGTAGCCGTCGACGATCATCTGGATGCCGTCGACTTTCGAGTACGGCAGGTCGACCAGACCCATCACCGTCGGGATGCCCATGGCCCGGGCCAGGATCGCCACGTGGGAGTTGCCCGACCCCAATACCGAGACCAGGCCGACCAGCTTGCCTTCCGGCACTTCGCCGAGCATGGCCGGCGTCAGTTCTTCGCTGACCAGGATGGTGTTGTCGGGGTAGACCAGGGTTTGCTGACGCTCTTCCTGCAGGTAGGCCAGCAGGCGGCGACCCAGATCCTTGACGTCCGACGCCCGCTCGCGCAGGTAGGCATCGTCCATCAGTTCGAAACGGTTGACGTGATCGGTGACCACCTGGCGCAACGCGCCCTGGGCCCACTGGCCGGTCTTGATCACCGTGGTCACTTCGCTGCCCAGGGAAGCATCGTCGAGCATCATCAGGTAGACGTCGAACAGCGCCCGTTCTTCGGGGCGCAACTGGGTGGCGAGTTTTTCCGAGAGGGTGCGCATGTCGGCGCGCACGCCTTCGATGGCGGTCTTGAACAACGCCAGCTCGGCGTTGATGTCGGTAATGCTCTTGTCAGGCACCACGTCCAGATCGGCCGGCGGCAGCATGACCACCGCGGTACCGACCGCCGCGCCTGGCGAACCGGGCACGCCGACGAACTTGGCTTCCTGGATGCCCTTGCCCTGGCGGCCCAGGCCACGGATCGAACCGGTGGCTTCGGCGTGGGCGATAACCCCCGCCAACTGGGCGCTCATGGTCACCAGGAAGGCTTCTTCGCCCTCGTCGAACTGACGACGCTCCTTTTGCTGGATGACCAGAACGCCGACGACCCGGCGATGGTGAATGATCGGTGCACCGAGGAAGGAGGCATAACGCTCCTCGCCGGTCTCGGCGAAGTAGCGATAACGCGGGTGATCGGCGGCGTTTTCGAGGTTCAGCGGTTCTTCGCGCGTACCGACCAGGCCGACCAGACCTTCGTTGGGTGCCATGCTGACCTTGCCGATCGAGCGCTTGTTCAAGCCCTCGGTGGCCATCAGGACAAAACGGTTGGTCTCCGGATCCAGCAGATAGACCGAGCAGACCTGGCTGCCCATGGCCTCTTTGACGCGCAACACAATAATCCCCAACGCCGCCTTGAGATCCTTGGCGGAGTTAACTTCCTGGACGATCTTGCGCAGCGTATTGAGCATGGCTCGGGGTCGAACTCCGTCGTCAGTCGCGCGCTAGAAGGCGCGGGGCAAGCTCTTTGAGAGCGCGGCGATAAACCTCGCGCTTGAATGTCACCACCTGGCCCAACGGATACCAATAACTGACCCAGCGCCAGCCATCGAATTCCGGTTTACCGGTCAAATCCATCCGCACCCGCTGCTCGTTGGAGATCAGGCGCAGGAGAAACCATTTCTGTTTCTGGCCGATGCACAGCGGTTGGCTGTGGGTACGGACCAGGCGTTGCGGCAAACGATAGCGCAACCAGCCCCGGGTGCAGGCGAGAATTTGCACATCTTCGCGTTCCAGGCCTACTTCTTCGTTCAACTCGCGGTACAGAGCGTCTTCCGGCGTCTCTTCGGGGTTGATTCCCCCTTGCGGAAACTGCCAGGCATCTTGATTGATACGGCGAGCCCATAGCACCTGGCCGGCATCATTCGTCAGAATGATCCCGACATTGGGGCGGAAACCATCGGGGTCGATCACGGCAACAACCTCGCAAACGCATGTCGCCGCATTGTTCCACAAAGGTTGTGAAAGCAGCAACGAGGCTTCCTACCTTATGTGCACTCTTGTGAAAAGACCGTATTCTGGTCGCCTTTTTTCAGACTTATCAGCGAGTAACCGTGATGCGCCTGGCTTTATTCGACTTGGACAACACCCTTCTGGGCGGCGACAGTGACCACGCCTGGGGCGATTACCTGTGCGAACGAGGCTTCCTCGACGCCGTCACCTACAAGGCCCGCAACGACGAGTTCTACCAGGACTATCTGGCCGGCAAGCTCGACCAGGCCGCGTACCTGAACTTCTGCCTGGAGGTTCTCGGCCGCACCGAGATGGACGTGCTCGATCAATGGCACCGCGACTACATGCGCGACTGCGTAGAACCGCTGATGCTGCCCAAGGCTGCGCAATTGCTGGCCAAGCACAAGGCCGCCGGCGACAAGCTGGTGATCATCACCGCCACCAACCGCTTCGTCACCGCGCCGATCGCCGAACGCCTGGGCGTGGAAACCCTGATCGCCACCGAGTGCGAGATGCAGGACGGCCGCTACACCGGTCGCAGCACCGACGTCCCGTGCTTTCGCGAAGGCAAGGTCACCCGCCTGACGCGCTGGCTCGAGGAAACCGGCCACAACCTGGAAGGCAGCTATTTCTATAGCGATTCGATGAATGACTTGCCGCTGCTGGATCTGGTGGCGAACCCGATCGCCGTGGACCCTGACCCTAACCTGCGGGCCCTGGCCCAGCAGCGTGGCTGGCCGGTGATCAGCCTGCGCGATTGAGCTGGCTACGCGGGCTCGTTCCTACAGGAGCGAGCCCGCAATCAGGCCGCCAAGCCGTCAAACAGGCTTGGCGCCCATCAACCCGGCAATGGCGAAGAAACACACGAAGCTGAACACCGCCAGCGCCAGGGTGAACTTCGGACTCCCCACACCCGAAGCAATCCGCACCCGATTGAGCCGTGCCAGCAGCCAGAAACAGCTCAGGGCACCCAGGGTGTAGATCACGCTGGAGGCGAGGATCCAGGTCTGCCCCAGCGGCCAGCCCATCAGGTGCACCAGCCACCAACCGCTGAACGGCAGGCTGGCCAGGCAGATCACCAGCAGCAGCCAGACGAACACCAGCGGCCGACGCAACAGCCGGCTGTAGATGCTCGCGTCACCCTTGCTACGAGCGCGCCAGACCCAGATCGCCAGCCCCAGCGCGCTGCCCAGCAGCAACAGGGTGGCCAGGATATGAACGGTTTTGAGGACGGTCAGCGTTTCCATGTAATCGACTCCTTGAGGCCTTGGCCTTGCCCACCAGCGTAGCCGTTCAGCCGAGGAACAGCTGATACGCCGGGTTATCACTCTCGTCCCAGTATGGGTACCCGATCTGCGCCAGCGCCGCCGGCACCAGGTGGCGTTCGCTCGCCGGCACTTGCAGGCCGGCGACCACCCGGCCATCGGCCGCACCATGGTTGCGGTAGTGGAACATCGAGATGTTCCAGCGCCCGCCGAGCTTGTTGAGGAAGTTGAACAGCGCGCCCGGACGTTCCGGGAACTCGAAGCGGAACACCACTTCGTCGCTGACCCGCGCCGCATGGCCGCCGACCATATGACGGATATGCAGCTTGGCCAGTTCGTTGTCGGTCAGGTCGGTCACCGGGAAGCCCTGTTCGGACAGGCTGGCGATCAGCGCGCTGCGCGGATCGTTTTCCGGGTGGGTCTGCACGCCAACGAAGATGTGCGCTTCGCTGCCGGTGTTGTAGCGGTAGTTGAACTCAGTGATCTGGCGCTTGCCGATGGCTTCGCAGAACGCCTTGAAGCTGCCCGGCTGCTCGGGAATGGTCACGGCGATGATGGCTTCGCGACCTTCGCCCAGTTCGGCTCGCTCGGCGACATGGCGCAGGCGGTCGAAGTTGACGTTGGCGCCGGAGTCGATGGCCACCAGGGTCTGCCCGCTGACGCCACGCTGCTCGACGTATTTCTTGATCCCGGCCACGCCCAGGGCGCCAGCCGGCTCGGTGATGGAGCGGGTGTCGTCGTAGATGTCCTTGATCGCCGCGCAGATCTCGTCAGTGCTGACGGTGATCACTTCATCCACGTAGTCCTTGCAGATGTCGAAGGTGTGCTGGCCGATCTGCGCCACCGCGACGCCGTCGGCGAAGATGCCCACGGTCGGCAGCACCACGCGCTCGCCGGCGGCCATGGCCGCTTGCAGGCAGTTGGAATCGTCTGGCTCGACGCCGATGATCTTGATTTCCGGCCGCAGGTATTTGACGTAGGCCGCGATCCCGGCGATCAGGCCGCCACCGCCGACCGGCACGAAGATCGCGTCCAGGCGCCCCGGATGCTGGCGCAGGATTTCCATCGCCACGGTGCCCTGCCCGGCGATGGTGTGCGGATCGTCGTACGGGTGGATATAGACGTAGCCTTTTTCGTCCACCAGCTTCAGCGAGTAGGCCAGGGCTTCCGGAAAGGAATCGCCGTGCAGCACCACTTTGCCACCGCGCGAACGCACGCCTTCGACCTTGATCTCCGGGGTGGTCTTAGGCATCACGATGGTCGCCTTCACCCCCAGCACCTTGGCCGCCAGGGCCAGGCCCTGGGCATGGTTGCCGGCCGAGGCAGTGACCACGCCACGGGCGCGCTCCGCGTCGCTGAGCTGGGTCAGCTTGTTATAGGCGCCGCGAATCTTGAACGAGAACACCGGCTGCAAGTCTTCGCGCTTGAGCCAGATCTGATTGCCCAGCCGCTCGGAGAGCTGGCGGGCAGTCTGCAACGGGGTTTCTACGGCAACGTCGTAAACGCGCGAGGTGAGGATCTTTTTGACGTACTGTTCGAGCATCGGAAAGCATCACTGAGCGGGTTGGGCAGGGCCAGCGAGTCTAACCCAGCGTTTGCCCGGGCGACCACACGAATCCAGAGGTTTTAGAAGGCCCCGGGCCCGGCGTGATGGCGCGCCGCGATCTTTTGCCCCGCCAATCGGGCAATGACCTTCCCCGCGGCGGCGCCTATAATGCCGGCCTTTCCGTTCCCCCTTGCCCGCTTCCGGAGCCCGCATGACCCAGGATCAACTCAAACAGGCCGTGGCCCAGGCTGCCGTCGACCTCATCCTCCCGAAACTCGATGACAAGAGCATCGTCGGGGTCGGCACCGGCTCCACCGCCAACTGCTTCATCGATGCCCTGGCCCAGCACAAGGCTGCCTTCGACGGCGCGGTCGCCAGCTCCGAAGCCACCGCGGCGCGCCTCAAGGGCCACGGCATCCCGGTGTACGAACTGAACACCGTCAGCGACCTGGAGTTCTACATCGACGGCGCCGACGAAAGCGATGAGCACCTGAACCTGATCAAGGGCGGCGGCGCGGCCCTGACCCGCGAGAAGATCGTCGCAGCCGTGGCCAAGACCTTCATCTGCATCGCCGACGCCAGCAAGCTGGTGCCGGTGCTGGGCGCCTTCCCGCTGCCGGTGGAAGTAATCCCCATGGCCCGCAGCCATGTGGCCCGCGAGCTGGTGAAGCTCGGTGGCGACCCGGTCTACCGGGAAGGCGTGATCACCGACAACGGCAACATCATCCTCGATGTGCACAACATGCAGATCACCAACCCGGTGGAACTGGAAGCGCAGATCAACGCGATTGTCGGCGTGGTCACCAACGGCCTGTTCGCCGCCCGCCCGGCCGACGTACTGCTGCTGGGCACCAGCGAAGGCGTGAAGACCCTCACCGCCTGATACCGCCGATTTCGCCCCTGCCGCAATGGCGGGGGCGAATGCCTTCAATCCGTATCCGATCCGACACCCCTTCCTTCCCCCTCCTGCACCAACTTCACCCGGACCGCTACTTTTCGCCGCATTTAGCCGCAGAAATATCCAGATTCGCGCACCAGGCCTCAGCACGACCCACGACTTCCGGTATCAAATCCGTTACAAATTACCGCCAGGCGACGTTCGGTTTAAGCAATGCGCCAATACAGGGTCGCCCAGGGAAAGAGGCGCGCATTGTGCAACGGCCCCCGTTTTTCACCCCCAAGGAAGATCACCGTGCTCAAACCTCTCACGCTTGCTGTCAGTCTTGCCGGCGTTTTGCTGTCCACCCAGGCCCTCGCCTATGAATATGGCGAACACGCGGCCACCACCCTCGACAAACTGATCAACGACTACCCGGGCCGCTACCGTGGCACCAGCAACTTCGCCGGTGCCGCCGACTGGATGCAGAGCCAGATGGGCAGCGCCTACGACATCAGCCGCCAGGACTTTTCCTGGACCGCCGGTGGCAGCAGCCGCAGCTCGCAAAACGTGGTGGCCTACGCCGCCGGGACCAAGCCGCAGTACGTGGTGGTCGGCGCGCACTTCGATACCTATTTCGGCCGCCCGACCCTGCAAGGCCTGGACGACAACGGCTCCGGCGCCAGCGTCCTGACCGAGATCGCCCGCAACCTCGGCGGGCTGCAGCTGGAAAACGGCTTGCAGGTGGTCGGCTTCGGTGCCGAGGAGGAAGGCCTGCGCGGCTCCAGGGCGTTCGTCGACTCCCTCAGCGCCAGCCAGCGCGCCAACATGCTGGCCATGATCAACCTCGACAGCCTGATCACCGGCGACATGATGTATGCCCATGCCGGCCAGAACAGCACCGCCAACCCGGCCTTGGCCTCGTTGCGCGAACACACCCTGCAGATCGCCAGGGAACTGCAGATCAATCTGTTCACCAACCCCGGCCTCGACCCGGCATACCCCGCGGGCACCGGCTGCTGCAGCGACGGCGAAGCCTTCGAAGGGCTGAACATCCCGATTCTCTACATCGAGGCCACCAACTGGGAAATTGGCGACCTGGACGGCTACACCCAGACCACCAACCCTGCCATCCCCGGCGGCTCCACCTGGCACGACCCCGCCGAGGACAATAAGGCGGTGCTGACCAACGCCTTCGGCCAGGAGCGCATCGACCAGCGCCTGCGGGATTACTCGCGCCTGCTCAGCCGCCTGGTCCTGGAGCTGACCAACGCCGACCTGCTGGCCTCCACCGCTTCCGGCGGCGCCGTGGCGCGCAACCAGCAGGATCATCTGCAACGCCAGCATCAGGCCATGGTCCGGCTGCACGACCGGCGCTGGCTGACCCTGCAGGCGATGGGTCGGGAAGTCGGCAGTTTCGATGGCGAGATCGGCATCGACGGCGAATACAGCCCCGACAGCGGTTTCGACAGCGCGCCCAATCCCGAGGCCCGCCGGCTGGGGGTGCATGCCCTGGGCGACTACCAGCTCAATTCGAGCCTGAACCTCGGCGCCAGCCTCAGCTACCAGAACGGTCGCGACAAGCTCGAGCATCGCGGCAAGCTCGACAGCGACACCTGGCAGGCCGCGGTCTACGCCTTGCTCAATGACGGCGGCCCGCAATGGCTGGCCGGCGACCTGAGCGTCGGTCGCACAAGCTTCGAATCCAAGCGCAACTTGGTGATCCAGGCCAACGGCGGCCCGGTGCTGCTGAACCAGAAACTGACGGGCGATACCGACGCCCTGACCCTGGGCGCCCGCGTGCTCGGTGGTTACGACCTGGATTTCGGCGCGATCAAGAGCGGCCCCTTCGCCGGCCTCGATTACACCCACTACCGCATCGACCAGTTCCACGAGAAGCAGGACCTGCGCACCGCACTGAGTTATGAGGAGCAGTCATTCGATTCGCTGGAAGCGAGCCTCGGCTGGCGCGTTCGCGGTGCCGTCGCTCTGCCCTACGGCATGAGCCTGCTGCCTTATGGCGACCTGGCCTGGGTCAAGGAGCTGGGGGACGGCCGCCTGGACGACCTAGACCTGACCAGCCGCGCCGATGGTCAGGTGCGCGTGGCTCGCCTGGGTGGTGTGGACAAGAGCTTCGGCCGCGCCCAGCTCGGCAGCCAGCTGGCAATCACGCCGCAACTGGGGCTGTACGCCGAGGTCAACGGCCGTATCGGTCACGCCGAAGGCAGCCAGACCGGCTACTCCCTCGGCGTTCAGTGGCAGTTCTAGGGGTTACTGGGCCGGCTTCTTGAAGACGTAGAACAGGTTCGGCTCACTGACCAGGTACAGGGTGCCGTCGTCGTCCATGGCAATGCCTTCGGCCTGCGGCACCGTGGCCTGCAACCCTTGCCGGCCCTTGCGCAGCGACATGGTGCTCAGGGGCCGGCCATCCACATCCAGTTCCAGCACCAGCCACGACTCATCCGACAGCGCCAGCAGATGCCCGGTGCGCTCGTCGTATTGCAGGCTGGACAGGTCACGCACGAACAACCCGGCATCGCGCTTGGGGTTGTTGACCACATGCACCGCGTAGGACTTCTCCGGGTCGTAATGCGGGAAGCCCTTGACCTCGTAGATCAGCATCGGGTCGCGCTCCTTGGCGACGAACAGGCGCTTGCCCACCGAATCGTAGGCCAGCCCCTCGAACCCCTTGTTGCCGCTCATGTGCACACCCAGGGTCATCTGCTCGGCGTCCGCGGCGTCGAGGAACACCGTGTCCTCCTCCAGATGAATCTTGATCAGTCGCTGCTGGCGCTCGTCGGTGATCACGTAGGTGTCGGCGCTGATGAACTCGACCGCTTCCGGGTCGCCAAAGCCGGTCAGGGCGATGCGCCGCAGAATGCGCCCGTCGAGCGACAGCTCGATCAGCTCGGAATTCTTGTTGGTCACGGTGAACAGGCTTTTGCGTACCGGGTCGTAGGTCAGCGCCGAGACGTCGTCCAGGCCCTCGATCTTTTGCCCTTCGAGGGTCACCCGATAGCCATCCAGGCCAATGGCGTCGGTGTTGACCGGCTGCGACATGACCCGCCAGTTGAACCACAGGCGCTCGAAGTAACGGTGGTGCTGCCCGGCAATGCCCAACAGCACCAGCACGATAAAACACAGGAGGAGGAACAGCGGTTTGGGATAGGCGAGTCGACGCATGCTGGCAAGCTCAAATACAAATCAGGCGGATGAAATATCACAGCCGGATGAATTTAAACTTAATCGCAGCGGGCGTATGCCGGATTTATGGCCTTTGGCCGCCAGAAACCTCTGAATCAGTGCTTCTCAAAGCGATAGAACAGGTTGGGTTCGCTGACCATGTACAGGTTGCCCTGCTCATCCATGGCCACGCCCTCGGCCCGCGGAATGGTGTTTTTCAGACCGTTGAAACCGCCCAGCAAGGTCATGAAGCTGACCTGCTCGCCGGTTTCGTCCAGCTCCAGCAGCATGTGCGAGTCGGCGGACAGCACCAGGGTGTGACCGGTGCGTGGGTCGATGCTCAGGGCGGACAGGTTGCGCAGGTCCAGCTCATCGCTTTCCAGCTTCTGCTTGTCACCCTTGAGAGTCTGGCTGCCGTCACTGCTCCAGGTGAACAGCGCCGGCGGACGCTCCTCGCCCAGCAGCAATTGCTGCTTGCGCGGGTCCCAGGCCACGGCTTCGAACGCCTTGTTCTGGTCCTGCGACGGCCCCAGGTCGTATTTCGGGAAGTCGGCAATATTCAGCTCGCGGGTATTGGCATCCACCTTGACGATGGTCAGCAGGTGGTCGCGCTCGTCGACGATCCCCAACAGGCCGTTCTCCATGACCGTCACCCCTTCCGGGTTGCTCCAGCCCACCAGCGGCATCTTGCGCAGCACATCACCCTGCAGGTTCAGCTCGACCAGGAACGGGTTCTTGCCCATCACCGAAAACAGGGTCTTGGTCTGCGGGCTGTAGGCCAGGTCGGAGGCCTCGTCCTTCTCCATGCCCGGCAGCGCCTTGGCATCGATCACCGCGCGGTAATCCGGCAGCCAGACACTTTCCTGGCGCTCGGCCGGGGTTTCGAAACGCTCCAGCACCCAGAGCAGGCCACGGTCGTCCCAGTGCATGGCGATCGCAATGCCATACATCACCACGCCCGACAGCAACAGCCAGGAATACCAGCGCATGGCGAACAAACCGCGGCGGCGAACAGTTTGAAGCTCGGGGGTGTGAGGCATGGACATGGGGAGCGCGTTCCAGAAAACCAGCTATGGGTAATAGCACATCGGGGCAGACTCAGACGTCTGTAATCAGGAAATTATCCAGACCGGGTGTGAAAAAAACGGCAAAACGTCCGAAATGTCCCAGAGGTCAGCACTTTCGCCGAAGAGGCCCGCCCATTGCAGGCGAGCCTCGCGTCGAAAACCGCTGGATCAGCTAACGCGGCTTTCGAAGCGGCTGACACCCGGCAGTTCCAGCACCAGCTCATCGCCCACGTTCAGCGGACCGACGCCCACCGGCGTACCGGTCAGGATCACGTCCCCCGCCTGCAGGGAGAAGCAGCCGGCCATGTACTGGATCATCGGTACGATCGGGTTGAGCATGATGCTGCTGTTGCCGTCCTGGCGGACCTCGCCGTTGATGGTCAGGCGAATATTGATGTCAGTCAGGTCCGGGAAGGTGCTACCCACCACAAAGGGCGCCAGCACGCAGGCGCCGTCGAAGCACTTGGAGATTTCCCAGGGCAACCCCTTGGCCTTGAGCTCGGCCTGCTTGTCGCGCAGGGTCAGGTCCAGGGCCGGGGCGAAACCGGAGATGGCATCCAGCACTTCTTCGCGGCTGGGCTTGGTCGACAGCGGCTTGCCGATCAATACCGCGATTTCCGCCTCGTAATGCACGGAGCCACGCTCGGTGGGGATGGCAAAACCGCCTTCCAGCGGCACCACGCAACTGCCCGGCTTGATAAACAGCAGCGGCTCGGTCGGCACCGGATTGTCCAGTTCCTTGGCGTGCTCGGCATAGTTGCGCCCGATGCACACGATCTTGCCGACCGGGAAATGAATACGGGTACCGTCGACATACTGGTGCTGATAGCTCATTACCGACTCCTGCTCGTTTGGTTCATCAGGTACCGCTGCTTGAGTGACCCAGGGGGTCAAACAGCGAAAATCTTGCCCGGGTTCATGATGCCGTTCGGGTCGAACACCGCCTTGACCGCCTTCATGTAGTCGATTTCCACCGGCGAACGGCTGTAGGTCAGGTAATCGCGCTTGGTCATGCCCACACCGTGCTCGGCGGAAATCGAGCCGTTGTACTTCTCGACGGTTTCGAACACCCACTTGTTGACGGTGGCGCACTTGGCGAAGAACTCGTCCTTGCTCAGCTCATCCGGCTTGAGGATGTTCAGGTGCAGGTTGCCGTCGCCGATGTGGCCATACCAGACCACTTCGAAGTCCGGGTAGTTTTCCGCGACGATCGCGTCAATATCCTTCAGGAAAGCCGGCACCTTCGACACAGTGACCGAAATGTCGTTCTTGTATGGGGTCCAGTGCGAGATGGTTTCGGAGATGTACTCGCGCAACTTCCACAGGTTCTGCAGTTGCTGCTCGCTCTGGCTCATCACGCCGTCCAGCACCCAGCCCTGCTCCACGCAATGCTCGAAGGTGGCCAGGGCGTCGTTGGCCACGTCCTCGTTGCTGGCTTCGAACTCCAGCAGCACATAGAACGGGCAGTCGGTCTCGAACGGTGCCGGTACGTCACCGCGACCGAGGATCTTGGCCAAGGCCTTGTCGGAGAAGAATTCGAAGGCGGTCAGGTCGAGCTTGCCCTGGAAGGCATGCAGCACCGGCATGATCGAGTCGAAATCCGGAGTTCCGAGCACCATCGCCGTGAGGTTGTTCGGCGCGCGCTCCAGGCGCATGGTGGCCTCGACCACGAAGCCCAGGGTGCCCTCGGCGCCGATGAACAACTGGCGCAGGTCGTAGCCGGTGGCGTTCTTGACCAGGTCCTTGTTCAGCTCCAGCAGGTCGCCTTTGCCGGTGACCACCTTCAGGCCGGCCACCCAGTTGCGGGTCATGCCGTAGCGAATAACCTTGATCCCGCCGGCATTGGTGGCGATATTGCCGCCAATCTGGCTGGAACCGGCGGAAGCGAAGTCCACCGGGTAATACAGGCCGTTTTCTTCGGCGCGGTTCTGCAACTGCTCGGTCACCACGCCCGGCTGGCAGACCGCGGTGCGGTCGGTCAGGTTCAGGTCGAGGATCTGGTTCATGTAGTCGAAAGACACCACCACTTCGCCATTGGCCGCCACGGCGGCGGCCGACAGGCCGGTACGGCCGCCGGACGGCACCAGCGCGACCTTGTGCCGGTTGGCCCAGCGCACGATGGCCTGGACCTGCTCGATGGTCTTGGGAAAGACGATGGCGCTCGGCGCCGGGGCGAAGTGTTTGGTCCAATCCTTGCCGTAAGCGTTGAGGGAGTCGGCATCGGTCAGGACCTTGCCAGTCTCGACCAGGGTCTTCAGCTCATCAATCAGCGCAGGATTGGTCATCGACAGAACTCTCGAACAATTCATGGTCATCCTGAGAACGCTTCACGTCGCAGGAACGAGTGTTTCGCGGGGTCCGTATGCTAGCATACGACCCCCCGCAGAATAGTGCCGAAGGGCGTTCTGCGGCGACGGCTTTCCTGCCGTCCGGGTCAGCATCTGTTGACCATTTCCTGCCATTTTTCTCCGGGACACAGGTTTACGCAGATGAGCAAGACTTCTCTCGATAAGAGCAAGATCAAGTTCCTTCTTCTCGAAGGCGTCCACCAATCGGCTGTCGACGTCCTCAAGGCCGCGGGCTACACCAGTATCGAGTACCTCACCGGTTCTCTGCCGGAAGCCCAGCTGAAGGAAAAGATCGCTGATGCGCACTTCATCGGCATTCGCTCCCGCACCCAACTGACCGAAGAAATCTTCGATCACGCGAAGAAGCTCGTTGCTGTAGGGTGCTTCTGCATCGGCACCAACCAGGTCGACCTCGACGCGGCTCGCGAGCGCGGTATCGCGGTGTTCAACGCACCCTACTCCAACACCCGTTCCGTAGCCGAACTGGTGCTGGCCGAAGCGATCCTGCTGCTGCGCGGCATCCCAGAGAAGAACGCCTCCTGCCACCGTGGCGGCTGGATCAAGAGCGCGGCCAACTCCTTCGAGATCCGTGGCAAGAAGCTGGGCATCGTCGGCTACGGCTCGATCGGCACCCAACTGTCGGTCCTGGCCGAAGGCTTAGGCATGCAAGTGTTCTTCTACGACACCGTGACCAAGCTGCCACTGGGTAACGCCACCCAGGTCGGCAACCTGCACGAGCTGCTGGGCATGTCCGACATCGTCACCCTGCACGTTCCGGAAACCGCTGCCACCCAGTGGATGATCGGCGAGAAGGAAATCCGCGCCATCAAGAAAGGCGGCATCCTGATCAACGCCGCGCGCGGCACCGTGGTCGAGCTGGACCACCTGGCTGCTGCGATCAAGGACAAGCACCTGATCGGCGCCGCCATCGACGTGTTCCCGGTGGAGCCACGCTCCAACGACGAAGAGTTCGAAAGCCCGCTGCGCGGCCTGGACAACGTGATCCTGACCCCACACATCGGCGGCTCGACTGCCGAAGCCCAGGCCAACATCGGCCTGGAAGTGGCGGAGAAACTGGTCAAGTACAGCGACAACGGTACTTCGGTATCGTCCGTGAACTTCCCGGAAGTGGCCCTGCCGGCTCACCCTGGCAAGCACCGCCTGCTGCACATCCACGAGAACATCCCGGGTGTGATGAGCGAGATCAACAAGGTCTTCGCCGAAAACGGCATCAACATCTCCGGTCAGTTCCTGCAGACCAACGAGAAGGTTGGCTACGTGGTGATCGACGTCGACGCCGAATACTCGGAGCTGGCGCAAGAGAAGCTGCAACACGTCAACGGCACCATCCGCAGCCGCGTGCTGTTCTAAGCACTCGCTGGCAATAAAAAAGGGAGGCCCTGGGGCCTCCCTTTTTATTTACAGGCAGTTATTTACAGACAGTTTTTGCCGCCCGCGCTTACTTGACGGTGATGGTGATCTTTTCCGAAACGATTGGCGGGTCGAACGGCACGTGGTTCTTGTCGCCCAGCTCCAGCTGCAGGGTGTGCTTGCCCGGGGCCAGGGTCAGTTCGGTTTCGGTCTGGGCCTTGCCGAAGTGGATGTGCTGGGCGTCGGCCGGGATCGGCATATTTTCGGCCGGCAGTTTGTCGACGTCGACCAGCAGATGGTGGTGCCCGGTGTGCGGAGTCTGGTCGCCGGCGGGAGCCAGGGAGATGTCGCTGACGCCGAACTTGACCTTGAAGGTCTTGGCCACGGTATCGCCATTGACCGGGGTGACGATAAAGACAGAAGCGCCTTCCGGCGCCTTGGTGCGAGGAATATCCGCAGCAGAAGCCAACATCGAAGCCCCCAGCATCAGGCCGGCCAATGCAGCACGAGATATAAAGGTTTTCATTCTATTCTCCAGTTTTTCCGCAAAATCGGTACGGTTATGACAACTTCGTGGCATATCGTTGTCGAAGGGCAATCAACACCATAGCAAAGCGAGCCTGAACAGCGCATCGCACATATAAATTCAAGGAGTGACCATGCGTTTTCTGCCTGGCCTGATACTTTTGCTACCTCTTGTGAGCACTTACGCTCAAGCCGAACTGATCGACGATGTGAATGACCGCGGGGAACTGCGTATCGCCCTGGAGGCCAACACCCCGCCCTTCAACTTCAAGGACGACGGCAAACTCACCGGCTTCGAAGTCGAACTGGGCCAACTGCTCGCCCGCGAGCTGGATGTACGGGCGGACTTCGTGGTCACCGACGCCGCCGACCTGCTGCCAGGCGTCGAAAGCGGCCGCTACGACATCGCCATCAATCACATAGCAATGACTGCGGAACTCAAGGATCGTTTCGACTTCAGCGAGCCTTACAGTTATTCCAGCGCACAATTGATCGTACGCAAGGAAGAAAAGCGCGCGCTGGCCAGCCTGCAGGCGCTCCAGGGCCAGGCACTGGGCGTGGCCCAGGGCAGCCAGTTCGTCGAGCAGGCGCGCACCGTGGACGGCATCGACCTGCGCAGCTACCCGAACGCCCAGCAACCCATCAAGGATGTGGCGGACAAGCAGCTCGACGCCGCCATCAGCGACCGTCTGCTGATCCCTTACGCCATTCGCGACAGCCGCCTGCCGGTGAAGGAAGGCGCCAAGGTCGGGCCGACCCTGAGCCTGGCGATCCCGTTCCAGAAAGGCAATCCGGCGTTCCAGGCGAGCCTCGACGGCGCGCTGCAGCGCATCAAGGCCGATGGCCGGCTGATGGCGTTGTCGGAAAAATGGTTCGGCATGGATGCGAGCAAGCCGCCCAAGCCTTGATGCTGTAGCCGCGGCCGCAGGCTGTGATCGGCCGGTACGCCTGGGGAGAACCTGATATCGCTGAGGTCCTGCGGACCTTTCGCAGCCTGCGGCAGCGGCTACAGGCGCGCTAGAGCGCTGCCAGGGCCGCGGCCGCCTCGGCCAGTTCCAGCTCGCTGAACACTTGCACCCCGGCCCGCTTGAGCAAGGCGGCGGTGACGCCCTCGCCGCTGACCTTGACCCCGCTGAAGCTGCCATCGTAGGTCAGCAGGTTGCCGCAGGACGGACTGTTGGCCTTGAGCACCGCGATGCGAATCCCGTGTTCACGCACCAGGTCCAGCGCCTGCCGGGCACCACTGAGGAACTCGGCGCTGACATCCTCGCCCTCGGCAGTAATGACCTGCGCCAGGCCATCGAGCACTTCGCCGCCCTGCCCGCCGGGTATTTCCGCGGCCGCCCGGGGCGTCGGCAAGCCGCCGGCGACTTCCGGGCACAATGCGACCACCCGCCCTTCGGCCTGCCAGCTCGCCAGTTGCTCGAACGGCCCGCTGGCAGCGCCGTCGTAACGCACGCGGTGGCCCAGCAGGCAGCGACTGACCAGGATCTTGTGCATGATCAGAACGGCTCGTTGCCGCGACGGCGGAACCAGCCCGTCAGGGACAGGCGCTCCCGGGTCGCGGGCAGGACTTCGTGGGGCACCTCGCCGGAGAGGAACACCACTAGCCGGCCGCCGGCGGGATCCACGTCGTATTCGGTCTCGCCATCGAGGTACATGCGCAGTTGCCCGCCCTGCTCCGGCAGCCAGTCCTGGTTGAGGTAGATCACCGCCGACACCATGCGCCGGTCATCGTCGCGGAAACGGTCGACGTGCTTGAGGTAGAACGCCCCTGGCGGGTACAGGGCGAAATGGCTTTCGAAGTCTTCCAGGCCGAGGAACAGCCCGCGATTCAGCGCCTCGCGCAGGCTGTCCATCAAGCCCAGGTAGGTATCGCAGCAGTCGGCCTGGCCGGGCTCGAGCCACTGGATATGATCGCCACGGATCCCCTCGCGAATCTCCTGCGCCGGGCCACGGCCAACCGCCGCCGGCGCCAGCTCGCCTTCGGCCGCGCGTTTACGGCACTCGGCCGCCAGCTCCAGGGTCAGGGCTTCTGGCAGGAAGATGTTCTGCTGCGACCAGCCACGGGTGGCCAGGTCATCGACAATGCGTAACAGCAGCGGGTGATCAGAGGGTATTTGCATGGCGCGCATAGTATCCACACCCAGATGAATCCGACAGATCCGCGAGAGAATTCTGACCAAGCAGCCTGGCGCTGCCTCTGTTCGTCGTTCGATCGGACAGTTTGCGTACTGAACCTGATACGAATTCTCGACAACCATCGCCTCGCCCCGGAGAATAGTGGGCTGCCGACAGGAGTCCTTATGCGCCGTTTGCTTTTTTCACTGTTGATGTTCTGTGTGTTGCCCGCCTGGGCAGACGGCCACGACCAGTTGTACAAGGTCGCCGGCTGGCCGGAACAACGTGCGCATTTCAATGATGCCCTCACCGCCGCCCAGCAGCGTTACCAGAATAGCTTGCCGCCAGCGGTCTATCAGGCACTGGTCAACAACAGCAACCAGCGCTTCGCGCCGCAGGCCATGGACCGCCGTGCCCAGGCGCAGTTGCGGCAGAACCTCGCCGACCCGAAGCCAGCCCTGAAGTTTTTCCAGTCGCCGCTGGGGCGCAAGATCATCGCCGCCGAACTGCTGGCGACCCGCCGCGACCAGCTGGCGAAGAATGCCCAGGGCTTGCCGAAGATGCAGGCCAGCGATACCCGTCAGTTGATCATCGGCCACCTGGCCCAGGCGCTGCCGGCCCGTGAAGCCGGCGCGGAAGTCAGCCTGGCGATCGCCGGCGTGGCCGCCGACAGCCTGAGCCAGATGATCCCCGGCCTGCTGGGGGCCGGCCAGGCGCAGAACATGCTCAACGGCCAGCGCCAGCGGCTGATGGCGCAGATCGGCAACGACCTGAACAACACCCTGCTGTACGTCTATCGCGACCTGTCCGACCCTGAGCTGGAAGAGTTCGCCAACTTCGCCGAGTCCGCCGAAGGCAAGGCCTACTACCAAGCCGCCCTGGCCGCGATCCGCGCCGGGCTGGCTGTCGGCCAGAGCACTTCCAGCCTCGCGCCCTAAGCGCCTGTTGTAGCCGCTGCCGCAGGCTGCGATAGGTCCGAAGGACCTCAGCGGTCGCGAGATCGCCGCGACCGTACCGGTCGATCGTCCGAACGCGGCCCGAGCCTGCGGCAGCGGCTACAGGCGCATGAATCCGTTCAAAGATGCTGGTTCAGGAAGGCGAAGTATTCCTGGCGAATGCGCGTCGCCTCGTTCGCCAGGTGATGCCGCGCCTCGGGCAGCATCAGCACCTGGGGTTGCTGGAACTTCTGCTGGATCACCTGCAGGTTGTGCTGCCAATCCACTGTCATGTCCGCCTGCCCCTGAACGATCAGGGGCTGCCGGCTGCTGCGCGGGGCCAGTTCGATGCGCTTGATCCACTGCGCCAACGCCCCGACCCAGGCGGTCGGCAGGCGCAACGGCTGCAACGGGTCGCGTTGCAGGAACGGCAGGAAATCGGGATCGGTGGAGTTCTCGCTGAAGCGCCGGGCGATGCCTTTGACGAAAGGCCGGAGCATGTAATAGCTGAGCTTCGACCAGCCCCAGGCACGCGGGCGCACCAGCGGCGACAGCAGGATCACCTGGCCCTGGGCCGGACTCTGGGCGCCCTGGTTGAGCAGATGGTCGATCACGATCGCGCCGCCCGTACTTTGCCCGCACAGGTGCCAGGGCTGGGGCAGATCGAGGGACCGGGCCTCGTCGAACAAGCCTTGCAGCACCGCCTGGTACACCGCGAAATCATCGATGCTGGCGCGCTCGCCGCTGGACAGGCCATGGCCCGGCAAGTCGCAGGCGATCACTGCCCACTGCCGCTGCAGCGCCCACTCGATCACATGCCGGTACAAGCCCATGTGATCGTAGAAACCGTGCAGCAGAAACAAGGTCGCCACCGGCTGTTCGGGCCACCAGACCTGGCCGACCACCTCGAAACCGCCGACCGAAAAACGCCCCAGCCCGCGCCTGACCGGCAGATCCAGCCCGTAGAAGCGCTGATAGGCCTGGGCCTGGGCCGAGAGCGGCTGCGCCTCGGCCAGGGGCCGCAGGCTGGCACGCAGAAGGTCGGGGTCGAAGGTCGCAGGCATAAGGGTTTTCCCAGGGTAGCGCGGAACGCGAAACAGGCTTTATCGGCCTGCGATATTCATCTGTCGGGGCAAGCATGGCAAGCTACGCGACCTTCGAGGAATGATCCGTATGCGTCTGCCCTACCGCACGACCCTGCTTGCCAGCCTGCTCGCCCTCCTGTGCGCCGGGGTGCTGTGGGTCGCCTACGACTGGTTCCAGGGACGTTTTCTGCGCACCTTCAGCGAACACTCCGCGGTATTTTCCGGCGACCCGCTGCAACTGCCTCCTGGCCTAGCCGGCGAAGGCGCCATCCGCCTGGTGCACTTCTGGGACCCGGCCTGCCCGTGCAATGTCGGCAACCAGCAGCACCTGGCCGAGCTGATCGAGCACTACGGCCCGCAGGGCGTGGAGTTCTACTCGGTACAGAAGGCCGGCAGCCACGGCCAGTTGCCCGCCACCCTGAGCCGCCTGAAAGTCCTCGACGGCCTGCCCGGCTCGGAGCAGATCCCCGCCAGCCCAGCCGTGGCGATCTGGGACCGCAACGGCACCCTGGCCTACTTCGGCCCCTACAGCGAAGGCCTGACCTGCAACTCCAGCAACAGTTTTATCGAACCTATCCTCCAGGCCCTGCACGAAGGCCGTACGGTCAGCGCCACCCACACCTTGGCGGTGGGCTGTTATTGTCCATGGCCGAAACAGACGGATTAAGGCATTCCTGACTTTTCGCAGATAACGGATGCCGGGCACAGAAGGCCTGTGCTAAATGTTTGCCTTCCCCCACGGCAGGCAAACCGCAGAAAGAACAAGGAGTCACCATGAAACGCAGCCTGACCGTACTCGCCGTCCTGATCCTCGCTCTTGCCGCGGGTGGGGGCTGGTACCTGTACAGCAAGCAGCCGTCGCGCCAGGGCCAGGTCGAGCTGGAGCGCCTGCTGGGCTCGGTCACGGTGCGTTACGACGAACGCGGCGTGCCGCATATCCGCGCGGAAAACGAAACCGACCTGTACCGCGCGCTGGGCTATGTCCACGCCCAGGACCGGCTGTTCCAGATGGAAGTCATGCGGCGCCTGGCCCGCGGTGAGCTGGCCGAGATACTCGGCCCCAAACTGCTCGACACCGACAAACTGTTCCGCAGCCTGCGCATCCGCGAACGCGCCGACAGCTACGTCGCCGGACTGGACCGCCAGTCCCCCGCCTGGAAGGGCCTGCAAGCCTACCTGGACGGGGTCAACCAGTATCAGAACAGCCACCCGCAACCGATCGAGTTCGACGTCCTCGGCATTCCCAAGCGCTCCTTCACCGCCGAAGACAGCATCAGCGTCGCCGGCTACATGGCCTACAGCTTCGCCGCGGCCTTCCGCACCGAGCCGCTGCTGACCTACGTGCGCGACCAGCTCGGCAGCGACTACCTGAAAGTCTTCGACCTCGACTGGCAGCCCAAGGGTGCCCTGGCCAAGGGCCGCGGCCCACTGGCGCCAAGCCTGGCCGCCAGCGACTGGCAGGACCTGGGCACCATCGCCCGGCTGAGCGAACAGGCCCTGGCCGACGCCGGCCTGCCGCAATTCGAGGGCAGCAACGCCTGGGCGGTGTCCGGTACCCGCACCAAGAGCGGCAAGCCATTGCTGGCCGGCGACCCGCACATCCGCTTCGCGGTGCCGTCGGTGTGGTACGAGGCCCAGCTGTCGGCGCCGGGCTTCGAACTCTACGGTCACCACCAGGCGCTGGTGCCCTTTGCCTTTCTTGGCCACAACCTGGACTTTGGCTGGAGCCTGACCATGTTCCAGAACGACGATCTGGACCTGGTCGCCGAGAAGGTCAACCCGAACAATGCCAACCAGGTCTGGTACCGCGGCAAGTGGGTCGACCTGGTCAACAGCGAGCAGCAGATCGCGGTGAAGGGCCAGCCGCCGGTCACCCAAATCCTGCGCCAGTCGCCCCACGGGCCGATCATCAACGACGTGCTCGGGGCCAATGCCGGCAAGACGCCGATCGCCATGTGGTGGGCCTTCCTCGAGACGCCGAACCCGATCCTCGACGGCTTCTACCAGCTCAACCGCGCCGACACCCTGGCCAAGGCCCGCAGCGCCGCGTCCAAGGTCCAGGCACCGGGCTTGAACATTGTCTGGGCCAACGCCAAGGGCGACATCGGCTGGTGGGCCGCGGCGCTGTTGCCGAAACGCCCGATCGGCGCCAAGGGCGCGTTCATCCTCGACGGCAGCACCTCGCTGGCGGACAAAGAGGGCTTCTACCCGTTCAGCGCCAACCCGCAGGAAGAAAACCCGGCGCGCGGCTATATCGTTTCGGCCAACTTCCAGCCGGTCTCGCCCACCGGCATGGAGATTCCCGGCTACTACAACCTCGCCGACCGCGGCCAGCAACTGGACCGCCAGCTCAGCGACAAGAGTGTGAAGTGGGATATCGAAGCCAGCCAGAAACTCCAGCTGGGCACCACCACCGCCTACGGCCCGCGCCTGCTGGCGCCGCTGCTGCCAGTGTTGCGCGAAGTGGTGAATGACCCGCAGGAGCTCAAGCTGGTGGAACAACTGGCGCAGTGGAAAGGCGACTACCCGCTGGACTCCACCAGCGCCACCCTGTTCAACCAGTTCCTGTTCGACCTGACCGACGCGGCCTTCCACGACGAGTTGGGCGACGCCTTCTTCGACACCCTGCTGTCCACCCGGGTGATCGACGCCGCGCTGCCACGCCTGGCCGCCTCCGCCGACTCGCCGTGGTGGGACAACCGCAACACCCTGGGCCAGGAAAGCCGCGCCGACACAGTCAGAGTCGCCTGGCGCGCCAGCCTCGCTCATCTCAAGGCGACCTTTGGCGACGACTCGAGCAAATGGCTGTGGGGCCAGGCGCATACCCTGACCCACGGCCACCCGCTGGGCCTGCAGAAACCCCTCGACCGGGTCTTCAACGTCGGCCCGTTCGCCGCGCCGGGCACCCACGAGGTACCCAACAATCAATCGGCGAAGATCGGTCCGGCGCCCTGGCCGGTGACCTACGGCCCTTCAACCCGGCGCCTGATCGACTTCGCCGACCCGGCCCACAGCCTGACCGTCAATCCGGTCGGGCAAAGCGGCGTGCTGTTCGACAAGCATTATCAGGATCAGGCCGAGGCCTATATCGAAGGGGTGTACCAGCAGGCGCACTTCAACGAAGAAGAAGTCACGGCCAATACCCACAGCACCCTGAAGCTGTTGCCGGCGCGGACGGCACAGTAAGCCCCGGCGCGGCGACGTCAGGGCTGCCCAGCCAGCCCCAGAAACGACATCGCCCCAGAACTGGGGCGATGGGGTTGCTGCTGTTGCCTCTTAGGCCGCTTCCGGGGCCTGTGCGCGGCGCACGTCCGGCTGCTTCCAGGAATCGGCCGCGGCCTCTTCGATGGCCTGCTGGATGGCGCGCTTGCGGCGTTCTTCGGCCTGGCGGCTGAAGTACCAGACCAAGAAGGTCACCAGCGACACCGCCAACAGGATCAGGCTGGCCACCGCGTTGATCTCCGGCTTCACGCCGAGGCGCACCGCCGAGAACACTTCCATCGGCAAGGTGGTGGAGCCCGGGCCGGACACGAAGCTCGCCAGTACCAGATCGTCCAGGGACAGGGCGAAGGACATCATGCCGCCCGCCGCCAACGAGGGCGCGATCATCGGGATGGTGATCAGGAAGAACACCTTCCACGGCCGTGCACCCAGGTCCATGGCCGCCTCTTCGATGGACAGGTCCAGCTCACGCAGGCGCGCCGACACCACCACCGCCACATAGGCCGCGCAGAAGGTGGTGTGGGCGATCCAGATGGTGACGATGCCACGCTCCTGCGGCCAGCCGATCATCTGCGCCATGGCCACGAACAGCAGCAACAGCGACAGACCGGTGATCACTTCCGGCATCACCAGCGGCGCAGTGACCAGGCCGCCGAACAGGGTGCGGCCCTTGAAGTGGGTGATCCGGGTCAGCACGAAGGCCGCCAGGGTGCCCAGGGCCACCGCAGCGATCGCGGTGTAGCAGGCGATCTCCAGGGAGCGCACCACCGAGCCCATCAGTTGCGAGTTGTCCAGCAGACCGACGTACCACTTCACCGACCAGCCGCCCCAGACCGTCACCAGCTTGGAGGCGTTGAACGAGTAGATCACCAGGATCAGCATCGGCAGGTAGATGAACACCAGACCGAGCACCAGCATCAGGCTCGAGAAACTGAAGCGCTTCATTCCTTGCCCTCCATTTCTTTGGCCTGACTGCGGTTGAAGAGGATGATCGGCACAATCAGGATCGCCAGCATCACCACTGCCAGGGCCGAAGCCACCGGCCAGTCACGGTTGTTGAAGAATTCTTGCCAGAGCACTTTACCGATCATCAGGGTTTCCGGACCGCCGAGCAGTTCCGGGATCACGAACTCGCCCACCACCGGGATGAACACCAGCATGCAGCCGGCGATGATGCCGTTCTTCGACAGCGGCACGGTGATTTTCCAGAAGCTGTTGAAGGTGCTCGAACCCAGGTCCGAAGCGGCTTCCAGCAGGCTGGTATCGTGCTTCACCAGGTTGGCGTAGAGCGGCAGGATCATGAACGGCAGGTACGAATAGACCACGCCGATATACACCGCCAGGTTGGTGTTGAGGATCTGCAGCGGCTCGTCGATCAAGCCCATGCTCATCAGGAAGCCGTTGAGCAGGCCGTTGTTGCTGAGGATGCCCATCCAGGCGTAGACGCGGATCAGGATCGCGGTCCAGGTCGGCATCATGATCAGCAGCACCAGCACGGTCTGCAGCTCTTTGCGGGCGCTGGCGATGGCATAGGCCATCGGGTAGCCGATCAACAGGCACAGCAGGGTGCTGAAGAACGCCATCTTCAGCGAGCCGAGGTAGGCGGCGATGTACAGCTCGTCGTCGCCGAGCATCGCGTAGTTGCCCAGGTTGAGCAGCACCTGCAGCTTCTGGTCGATGAAGCTGTAGATCTCGGTGTACGGCGGAATGGCCACGTCCGCTTCGGCGAAGCTGATCTTCAGGACGATGAAGAACGGCAGCATGAAGAACAGGAACAACCAGAGGAACGGGACCCCGATGACCATCTGACGGCCACCGGGAATTATTCGATTGAGGCGGCGCTTGAGCTTTCGCATGTTCATGAGCGCAGTACCACGCCGCTGTCGTCTTCCCACCAGACGTACACCTGGTCGCCCCAGGTCGGCCGCGCGCCGCGACGCTCGGCGTTGGCCACGAACGACTGCACCAGCTTGCCGCTCGGCAGCTCGACGTAGAACACCGAGTGGCCGCCCAGGTAGGCGATATCGTGCACCTTGCCGCTCGACCAGTTGTGTTCGCAGGTCGGCATGTCCGGGGTCACCAGGAGTTTTTCCGGGCGGATGGCGTAGGTCACCGACTTGTCCTGCACCGAGGTGCTGATGCCGTGGCCCACGTAGATGTTGCGATCCAGGTCCTTGCAGGTGATGGTCGCGTGGCCTTCGGCGTCGTCGATCACTTCACCTTCGAAGATGTTGACGTTGCCGATGAATTCGCAGACCAGGCGGCTGGTCGGGGTTTCGTAGATGTCGATCGGGCTGCCGATCTGGGCGATCCAGCCCAGGTGCATGATCGCAATACGCTCGGCCATGGTCATGGCCTCTTCCTGGTCGTGGGTCACCATCACGCAGGTCACGCCGACGCGCTCGATGATCTCCACCAGCTCCAGCTGCATCTGCGAGCGCAGCTTTTTATCCAGGGCGCCCATCGGCTCGTCGAGCAGCAGCAGTTTCGGCCGCTTGGCCAGGGAACGGGCCAGGGCCACGCGCTGGCGCTGGCCGCCGGACAGTTGGTGCGGCTTGCGCTTGGCGTACTGGCTCATCTGCACCAGCTTGAGCATCTCGGCCACGCGGGCATCGATCTCGGCCTTGGGAATCTTGTCCTGCTGCAGGCCGAAGGCGATGTTCTGCGCCACGGTCATGTGCGGGAACAAGGCATAGGACTGGAACATCATGTTGATCGGCCGCTCGTAGGGCGGCATGTCGGTGATGTCCACACCGTCCAGGTAGATGCGCCCCTCCGTGGGCCGTTCGAACCCCGCGAGCATCCGCAGCAGGGTGGACTTACCCGAGCCAGAACCGCCGAGCAGGGCGAAGATCTCGCCTTTCTTGATTTCCAGGGACACGTCGTCCACGGCAATCGTCTCGTCGAACTTCTTCGTGACCCGGTCGATCTTGACCAACACCTGCTTCGGTGTCTGGTCGCCCTCGAGGGCTTTCTTGTAGGCGCCGGAGGCAACTGCCATTTACGAAACTCCCAACAGAATTTGCAGTTCGCCCCATGCGGGCGAACTCTGGATAGTTTGAGCGATTGACGCTATTTGCCCGACTTGACCTTGGTCCAGCTGCGGGTCATGAGTCGTTGGATCTTGGGCGGCAACTCTGAGTTGACGTACAGCTTGTCGACAATCTCTTGCGCGGGATAAACCGCTTCGTCCTTGCGCACCGATTGGTCCATCAGTTCGCCCGCCTTGGGGTTCGGGTTGGCGTAGCCGACGGAGTCGCTGACCTGGGCGATCACCTCAGGCTTGAGCAGGTAATTGATGAAGGCATGGGCCTGCTTGACGTTACCGGCGTCCTTGGGGATGGCCAGCATGTCGAACCAGAGGTTGCCGCCCTCCTTGGGGATCACATAGGCGATCTCGATGCCCTTGCCGGCTTCGGCGGCGCGCGCCTTGGCCTGGAACACATCGCCGGAGAAGCCCGCGGCCACGCAGATTTCGCCATTGGCCAGGTCGGAGATGTATTTCGAGGAGTTGAAGTAGGTCACGTAAGGCCGCACCGCCAGCAACTTGGCTTCGGCCTTCTTGTAGTCGTCGGGGTTCTGGCTGTTGGGGTCCAGGCCCATGTAGTTGAGTACCGCCGGGAGCATTTCATCGGCGGAGTCGAGGAAGGCCACGCCGCAGCTCGACAGCTTCTTGATGTTTTCCGGCTCGAACAGCATGGCCCAGGAGTCGATCTTGTCCACGCCCAGCGCGGCCTTGACCTTCTCGACGTTGTAGCCAATGCCGTTGGTGCCCCACAGGTAAGGCACGGCGTACTGGTTGCCCGGGTCGTTCTTCTCCAGGCGCTTGAGCAGCACCGGGTCGAGATTCGAATAGTTGGGCAACTGTGCCTTGTCGAGCTTCTGGAAGGCCCCGGCCTTGATCTGCTTGCCCAGGAAGTGGTTGGACGGCACGACCACGTCATAGCCGGTGCGACCGGCGAGCAACTTGCCTTCCAGGGTTTCGTTGGAGTCGAACACGTCGTACAGCGGCTTGATGCCGGTGGCCTTTTCGAAGTCCGCCAATGTGCTCTGACCGATATAGTCAGACCAGTTATAAATATGCACGGTCGGCGCGGCATAGGCGCTGACGGCCAGCGTCAGTCCGGCGCCCACCAGCATGGCTTTGCGAAATAAAGAAATAGGCAAGTGGAGGTCCTCTAAACAATTGGGCCTGAGTTGCCCGCACTACATGACAGCCAAGAGCTGCCCAGCAACAAAACCGGCGCGCAACTTACCTTCGATAAACCGATCCAGCAAAACTTTCTGTCATTTAATTGCACCGCTGACCGCCCTCGCAGGGACGACGGCCAGCGGTTGCTGCCTCAAACCGGCTTATTTACCGGATTTGATCTTGGTCCAGCTGCGGGTCAGCTCACGCTGGGTAGCGGCCGGCAAATCGGCGATCGCATACAGCTTGGCCTGCACGTCCGCTGGCGGGTAGATGCCTGGATCGCTGGTGATGTCTTTTTCCACCAGCGCCGTTGCGGCGGCGTTGCCGTTCGGGAAACGCACGGCATTGGTGATGCTGGCCATGACTTCAGGCTTCTGCAGGAAGGTCATGAACTTGTAGGCACCCTCGACGTTCTCGGCATCCTTCGGAATGGCGACCATGTCGAAGAAGCTACCAGCGCCTTCTTTCGGAATGACGTAGCTGACTTTCACCTTGTCGCCGGCTTCGGCGGCACGGGACTTGGCTTGCTGCACATCACCCGAGTAACCGACCGCTACGCAGATGTTGCCGTTGGCCAGGTCCGAGATGTACTTGGAGGAGTGGAAGTAGGTGATCGAAGGACGAATCTTGAGGAACAGCTCTTCGGCTTTCTTGATGTCGTCTTTCTTCTGGCTGTCGGTCGGCAGGCCCAGGTAATGCAACGCAACCGGGATCATTTCGGTTGGCGAGTCGAGGAAGCTCACGCCGCAGCCCTTGAGCTTGGCGATGTTCTCAGGCTTGAGCAGGGTGTCCCAGGAATCGATCTTGTCGACGCCCAGCGCGGCCTTGACCTTCTCCGGGTTGTAACCGATGCCGATGGAACCCCACATGTATGGGAAAGCGTGCTTGTTGCCCGGGTCACTGACCGAAACCGCCTTGAGCAGATCCTGGTTCAGGTTTTTCCAGTTGGGCAACTTGGAGACATCCAGCTCCTGATAAACACCGGCCTTGATCTGCTTGGCCAGGAAGTTGTTCGACGGCACCACCACGTCGTAACCGGACTTGCCTGCCAGCAGTTTGGCTTCCAAGGTCTCGTTGCTATCGAAAACGTCGTAGACCACCTTGATCCCGGACTCTTTCTCGAAGTTCGCGATGGTGTCCGGTGCGATGTAGTCGGACCAGTTGTAAACGTGCAACACCTTGTTGTCCGCCTGGGCCGCTGCCGCCATCACGCCCGTCAGGGACATGGCGAGGAGGGTCTTGCCAGCTTTCTTCATACCTAATGCCTTCATGCGTCATGCTCCAATTATTCTTTTTAACCTTGTGTTCAGCGACCGGTTGCCAGGCAACTAAAAACAGGCGGTAGTCTGGCAAGTTCCAAGGCGGGCTTTCAACAAAAGACCCATCCTTTATGGCCGCCCCGGGCGAAGTACCGCGAAGTACTTCGCTCAGAGCCTAGCACTTAGCCCTGCAACGCACTCAGGGTCAGGTCCAGGCACTTGCGGGCCTTGCTCACCAGCTCATCGATCTCCTCCTTGGTGATCACCAGGGGCGGAGCAATGATCATGGTGTCGCCCACGGCGCGCATGATCAGGCCGTTGTCGAAGCAGAACTGCCGGCAGATCATGCCGACGCCTTTTCCGACATACCGTGCACGGGTGGCCTTGTCCTGAACCAGCTCGATGGCGCCCAACAGGCCGACTCCGCGAACCTCACCCACCAATGGGTGATCGTTCAGTTCCCGCAGGCGTTTCTGCAAATAAGGTGCCGTTTCTGCCTTGACGCGCTCGATAATTTTCTCGTCGCGCATGATGCGGATGTTTTCCAGGGCCACGGCGGCGGCCACCGGGTGCCCGGAATAAGTGAAACCGTGGTTGAAATCGCCGCCCTCGTTGAGCACCGCCACCACTTCGTCGCGCACCACCAGGCCACCCATGGGGATGTAGCCGGAGGTCAGGCCCTTGGCGATGGTCATCATGTCCGGCTTGAGGTCGTAGAAATCGCTACCGAACCACTCACCGGTACGCCCGAAACCGCAGATCACCTCGTCGGCGACGAACAGGATGTCGTACTTGGCGAGGATCTCCTTGATTCGCGGCCAGTAGCTTTCCGGCGGCACTATCACGCCGCCCGCGCCCTGGATTGGCTCGGCAATGAAGGCGCCGACGTTATCGACGCCGAGTTCAAGAATCTTCTCTTCCAGCTGGTTGGCCGCCCAGATCCCGAACTCGTCCGGGGTCATGTCGCCGCCTTCGCCGAACCAGTAAGGCTGCGGGATATGCACGATGCCCGGGATCGGCAAGTCGCCCTGTTCGTGCATATAGGTCATGCCGCCCAGGCTCGCGCCGGCCACGGTGGAACCGTGATAGCCATTGACCCGGCTGATGATGGTTTTCTTCTTCGGCTGGCCCTTGATCGCCCAGTAGTGGCGAACCATGCGCAGCATGGTGTCGTTGCCTTCGGAGCCGGAACCGGTGAAGAACACATGGTTCATGCCCTGCGGGGCAACATCGGAGATGGCCTTGGCCAGTTCCAGCGCCGGCGGGTGGGCGGTCTGGAAGAACAGGTTGTAGTACGGCAGCTCGCGCATCTGCTTGCTGGCGGCGTCGGCCAGTTCTTCGCGGCCGTAACCGATGGCCACGCACCACAGCCCGGCCATACCGTCGAGGATCTTGTTGCCCTCGCTGTCCCAGAGGTAAACGCCCTCGGCATTGGTGATGATCCGCGGCCCCTTCTCCTTCAACTGCTTGAAGTCGCTGAAGGGTGCCAGGTGGTGCTCGCTGCTGAGGGTTTGCCACTCACGGGTTTGCGGGTTGTTGCTGGTCATTGGAACTCTCCTGATTTTCCGGTGAGGGCGCCACCGGTGACGGCGGCGCCCCGCGCATCAGACGGCGAAGAGCAGGAATTCCCGCTCCCACGAACTGATGACGCGCTTGAAGTTTTCATGCTCGGCCCGCTTGACCGCGACGTAGCCAGTGATGAATTTCTTGCCCAGGTACTTCTCGATGGTCTTGCTGTTTTCCATGCGCTCCAGAGCGTCCTCGATGGTCAACGGCAAGCGCAGGTTGCGCCGCTCGTAACCACGGCCGACCACCGGCGCGCTCGGGTTGTGGCCTTCGACCATGCCAATGAAGCCGCACAGCAGGCTGGCGGCGATGGCCAGGTAAGGGTTGGCGTCGGCGCCCGGCAGGCGGTTTTCCACCCGGCGGTTCTGTGGCCCGGCATCCGGTACACGCAGGCCCACGGTGCGGTTCTCTTCGCCCCACTCCACGTTCACCGGCGCCGAGGTATCCGGCAGGAAGCGGCGGAACGAATTGACGTTGGGCGCGAACAGCGGCAGCAGCTCGGGGATGAACTTCTGCAGGCCGCCGATGTGGTTGAGGAACAGCTGGCTCATGGTCCCGTCGTCATTGGAGAAGACGTTCTTGCCGGTCTCGATGTCGATGATGCTCTGGTGCAGGTGCATGGCGCTGCCCGGCTCGCCGGTCATCGGCTTGGCCATGAAGGTGGCGGCCACCTCGTGCTTGAGCGCGGCTTCGCGCATGGTGCGCTTGAACACCAGGATCTGGTCGGCCAGGGACAGGGCGTCGCCGTGACGGAAGTTGATTTCCATCTGCGCCGTGCCGTCTTCGTGGATCAGCGTGTCGAGGTCCAGCTCCTGCAGTTCGCACCAGTCGTAGACGTCCTCGAACAACGGGTCGAATTCGTTGGCCGCTTCGATGGAGAACGACTGGCGACCGGTTTCCGGGCGACCGGAGCGGCCGACCGGTGGCTGCAACGGGTAGTCCGGGTCGTCGCTGCGCTTGGTCAGGTAGAACTCCATCTCCGGCGCCACGATCGGCTGCCAGCCGTGGTCGGCGTAGAGTTTCAGGACCTTCTTGAGCACGTTGCGCGGCGACAGCTCGATCGGGTTGCCCTGCTTGTCGTAGGTGTCGTGGATCACCTGGGCGGTCGGCTCGATGGCCCAGGGCACGAGGAATACCGCGTTCTGGTCCGGGCGGCAGACCATGTCGATGTCGGCCGGGTCCAGCAGTTCGTAATAGATGTCGTCTTCGACATAGTCGCCGGTCACCGTCTGCAGCAGCACGCTCTCGGGCAGGCGCATGCCTTTTTCGGCGATGAACTTGTTGGTTGGCGAGATCTTGCCCCGGGTGATCCCGGTCAGGTCGCCAATCATGCATTCGACTTCTGTGATCTTGTGGTCTTTCAACCAATCGGTGAGCTGGTCGAGGTTGTTACTCATAAATGCCTCTAGGCGTGAGTTTCCTGGCTCTTATAAGCCAGGTTTTTGTGACGCATTGGCGTCGCGTTGCATTACCCGCTTGCGACAGGCATCGCCAAATGCCTGGAAGATGGCGAGGTAGTGGGGGTTAGAGCTTACCTGCCATTCAGGGTGCCATTGCACCCCCAAAGCAAAAGCCTTGCCTCCCTCGATCGGCGCCTCCTCGACAGAGAAGGCTTCGATCAACCCGTCGGGTGCCAGGGCCTCTATCCTCAGGCCCGGCGCCAGACGTTCAACGCCTTGGCCATGAATCGAATTGACTTCAATCTGCGCCGGCAGGCCGAGGCCGGCCAGCACCCCGCCCGGCTGCACATGCAGCGCATGGGCCGGAGCGTATTGCACTTCCACCGGCTGGCTATCGTCCTCGCGGTGATCCATGAACGGGCCGGCTTCGTGGACCCGCTGATGCAGGCTGCCGCCGAAGGCCACGTTCATTTCCTGGAAGCCGCGGCAGATCCCCAGTACCGGAACCCCGGCCGCCACCGCGGCGCGGATCAGCGGCAGGGTGCTGGCATCACGGGCAGGATCGTGCGCGGTTCCCGGCGCGCTGGCGGGACCTCTATAGTGAAAAGGCTCGATATTGGAGGGTGAACCGGTAAAGAGGATGCCATCCAGACCGTCCAGAATATCGGACGGGCTCAGAATATCGGCCAGGGACGGGAGGATCATGGGCACGCCCTTGGCTGCTACTGCCACTGCGCGGACGTACTTGTCGCCACTGATGTGATAAGCATGCAGACCGATCTGCCTGGAGCAGGCGGTGACGCCGATTAACGGCAGGCGAGACATGAAACACCCCGGTATTATTGCTGTTATGGGTTTAAATCGAGCTTAGCCTTGTTCATTTTTTTACACAACACCCCCGTAAAAAATACAACACGGCCCGCTCAAGGCCGCGGCAGCCAAGCCCTCCGAAGGCAAAAAAGCGCCCCAAAAATGCCCCGCAGGCGCTTTTTTAGGGCAAAAAAGGCCTCGCTTGACTTCGGCATGCCGTTCGGGTTGACTGAAACCTGAAAAGATCAATGATTGATATTTTTAACAACAAAGGTGTTGCATCATGTCGGTACCCCCGCGTGCCGTTCAGCTTAACGAAGCGAACGCGTTCCTTAAGGAACATCCTGAGGTTCTGTACGTTGACCTTCTGATTGCGGATATGAATGGTGTGGTGCGCGGCAAGCGCATCGAACGCACCAGCCTCCACAAGGTTTACGAGAAAGGCATCAACCTGCCGGCCTCTTTATTTGCTCTGGATATCAACGGCTCGACGGTGGAAAGCACCGGCCTGGGCCTGGACATCGGCGACGCCGATCGAATCTGCTATCCAATCCCCGATACCCTGTGCAATGAACCCTGGCAGAAGCGCCCTACCGCGCAACTGCTGATGACCATGCACGAACTCGAAGGCGATCCTTTCTTCGCCGACCCGCGCGAAGTGCTGCGCCAAGTCGTTGCCAAGTTCGACGAGCTGGGCTTGACCATCTGCGCGGCTTTCGAGCTGGAGTTCTACCTGATCGACCAGGAGAACGTGAATGGCCGGCCACAGCCACCACGCTCGCCGATCTCCGGCAAGCGCCCGCATTCGACCCAGGTCTACCTGATCGACGACCTCGACGAATACGTCGACTGCCTGCAGGACATTCTCGAAGGCGCGAAAGAACAAGGCATCCCGGCCGACGCCATCGTCAAGGAAAGTGCTCCGGCGCAGTTCGAAGTGAACCTGCACCACGTCGCCGACCCGATCAAGGCCTGCGACTATGCGGTACTGCTCAAGCGTCTGATCAAGAACATCGCCTACGACCATGAGATGGACACCACCTTCATGGCCAAGCCTTACCCAGGCCAGGCGGGTAATGGTCTGCACGTCCATATTTCGGTCCTGGACAAGGACGGCAAGAATATTTTTGCCAGCGAGGATCCCGAGCAGAACGCCGCACTGCGTCACGCGATCGGCGGTGTGCTCGAGACCCTACCGGCGCAGATGGCTTTCCTCTGCCCGAACGTCAACTCCTACCGTCGTTTCGGTGCGCAGTTCTACGTGCCGAACTCGCCGAGCTGGGGCCTGGACAACCGCACTGTCGCCCTGCGCGTACCGACCGGCTCCGCCGACGCGGTCCGCCTGGAACACCGTGTGGCCGGCGCCGACGCCAACCCGTACCTGCTGATGGCTTCGGTCCTGGCGGGCGTGCACCACGGTCTGGTCAACAAGGTCGAACCGGGCGCGCCAACCGAAGGCAACTCCTACGAGCAGAACGAGCAAAGCCTGCCGAACAACCTGCGCGACGCACTGCGCGAGCTGGACGACAGCGAAGTCATGGCCAAGTACATCGACCCGAAATACATCGATATCTTCGTGGCCTGTAAGGAAAGCGAGCTGGAGGAGTTCGAGCACTCGATCTCCGACCTCGAGTACAACTGGTACCTGCACACCGTGTAAGCGGCTGTAGCAAAAAAACGACGCCACAGGCTGCACAAGCCTGTGGCGTTTTTTTATGGCCGCCTTACGGCGGATCGCGGGCAAGCCTCGCTCCTACAGGTTCGAGGCGTATGCCATTTCCATCTTGTAGGAGTGAGGCTTGCCCGCGAAAGCGTCCTGGCAGACAACACCCGACATGCCTCGTACAATGCCCGCTGCCCCGCAGGAGACTCCAATGACACGCGTAGCCACCCCCCGCAAACCCCGCGCACGCAGCCAGGCCCGGATCGACTCGATACTCGATGCCGCCCGCACCCTGCTTGCCGCCGAGGGCGTGGCCAGCCTGTCGATCTACAGCGTGGCCGAACGCGCGGAGATTCCGCCCTCCTCGGTCTATCACTTCTTCGCCAGCGTTCCCGCCCTGCTCGAAGCCCTGACCGCCGATGTCCACGCCGCGTTCCGCGCCTGCCTGCAAGAGCCTATCGACCACGCGGCCCTGAGCAGCTGGCACGACCTGTCGCGCCTGGTCGAACAGCGCATGCTCGCCATCTACAGCGCCGACGCCGCGGCCCGCCAGTTGATCCTGGCCCAGCATGGCCTCACCGAGGTCACCCAGGCCGACCGCCAGCACGACATCGAACTGGGCGACCTGATGCACAAGCTATTCGACCAGCACTTCCAGCTGCCGGCGCTGCCCACGGACGTCGATGTGTTCGCCCTGGCCATGGAACTGGGCGACCGCGTCTACGCCCGCTCGGTCCAGCAGCACGGGCAGATCACCGAGCGCATGGCCGAGGAAGGCATGCGGGTGTTCGATGCCTACCTGGGGCTGTACCTGCCGCCTTACCTGCCCAAGCGCCCTGCCCTGTAGCCATCACCTACAAAAAAGCCCCGAAGGGCTCACGCCGTCCGGGGCCGGTTGTCGCGCATCGATCACAACTTGGCGATCGACACCTCGGTGGATTTCACGAACGCGATCACTTCGCTGCCGATCGCCAGTTCCAGCTCCCGCACCGAACGAGTGGTAATCACCGAAGTGACGATGCCAGAGGCGGTCTGCACGTCGATTTCCGAGAGCACGTCGCCTTCGACGATTTCCTTGATAGTGCCTTTGAACTGGTTGCGAACGTTGATGGCCTTGATAGTCATGATGTTGATTCCTGTCGTGGTAGAGGGTGTGAGGTTATTTACTGAGCCCAACGCAATTGCGTGGGCAAGGGTGAAACGGGTTCCGGCTCGGGTGGCGACCCGGGCAGCGACAACACGCGGTTGAGTACTTCGGCTTCCAGCGCCGCCAGTCGATGGGAGCCACGCACCCGTGGGCGCGGCAGCTCCACCAGCAGGTCGAGACCGACCTCGCCTTCTTCGATCAGGATCACCCGGTCGGCCACCGCCACCGCTTCGCTGACATCGTGGGTCACCAGCAGGACGGTGAAGCCATGCTGCTGCCACAGGCGCTCGATCAGTTGCTGCATCTCGATCCGGGTCAGGGCATCCAGCGCGCCCAGGGGCTCGTCCAGCAGCAACAGGCGTGGCTGGTGAATCAGCGCCCGAGCCAGGGCCACGCGCTGCTTCTGGCCGCCGGACAAGGCGGCCGGCCACTCATTGGCGCGATCGGCCAGGCCCACCGCCTCCAAGGCTTCCAGGGCCTGGGGACGCCAGTCGCCCTTGAGGCCCAGGCCGACGTTGTCGATGACTTTCTTCCAGGGCAGCAGGCGCGCCTCCTGGAACATCAAGCGGGTGTCTTCGATGGCCTGGCTCAGCGGCGCGGCACCGGCCAGCAGTTCGCCGCCGGTGGGTTTGTCGAGGCCGGCCAGCAAGCGCAGCAAGGTGCTCTTGCCGCAACCGCTACGGCCGACCACCGCGACGAATTGCCCGGCCGGAATATGCAGGTCGATCTCGCGCAGCACCTGGCGCGAACCGAAGGTCTTTTGCAGCCTGCGCACCACCAGCGGAATACCGCGCAGCAGGCGTGGAGGTTGTTGAGCCGTCATTGCGCACCTCCCTTGGCCACTTGATAGGCCGGATGCCAACGCAGCCAGGCACGTTCCAGACCGCGTGCGGCGAGGTCCGCCAGTTTGCCGAGCACGGCGTACATGACGATGGCCAGCACCACCACATCGGTCTGCAGGAATTCCCGGGCGTTCATCGCCAGATAACCGATGCCGGAGCTGGCGGAGATGGTTTCCGCGACGATCAGCGTCAACCACATGAAGCCCAGGGCAAAGCGCACACCCACCAGGATCGAAGGCAAGGCGCCCGGCAGGATCACCTGGCGGAACAGGCTGAAGCCGGACAGGCCATAACTGCGCGCCATTTCCACCAGCGCCGGGTCGACGTTGCGGATGCCGTGGTAGGTGTTCAGGTAGATCGGGAACAGGGTGCCCAGGGCCACCAGGAAAATCTTCGCCGACTCATCGATGCCGAACCACAGGATCACCAGGGGAATCAGCGCCAGGTGCGGCACGTTGCGGATCATCTGCACCGAGCTGTCGAGCAGGCGTTCGCCCCACTTCGACAGGCCGGTGATGAAGCCCAGGGCCAGGCCGATGCTGCCGCCGATCAGGAAGCCGATCGCCGCGCGCCAGCCGCTGATAGCCAGGTGGGTCCAGATTTCGCCGCTGCGCACCAGGCCGACCCCGGCCTCGATCACCGCGCTGGGTGCCGGCAGGATTCGCGTCGACAGCCAGCCGGCCGAGACCGATAACTGCCACACCGCCAGTAACAGCAGCGGCAGGGCCCAGGGCGCCAGGCGATGGAACAAGGATTGTCTGTTCATGGCCACGCCTCAGCTCTGGGACGCAGCTTTGGGGATGATGTCGTTGGCGACCATTTCGCCGAACGGGCTGACGTACCCGGCCCCCTTGGGCAGCTCGGGACGCTCGATATCCAGGTGCGGGAACAGCAGCTCGGCCACCCGGTACGACTCTTCCAGGTGGGGATAACCGGAGAAGATAAAGGTGTCGATACCGAGGTCCGCGTACTCCTTCATCCGTGCCGCCACGGTCGGGCCATCGCCGACCAGCGCGGTGCCTGCGCCACCCCGTACCAGGCCGACGCCGGCCCAGAGATTGGGGCTGACTTCCAGCTTGTCGCGGCGCCCGCCGTGCAGGGCGGCCATGCGTTGTTGGCCGACCGAATCGAAGCGCGCCAGGGAAGCCTGGGCCCGGGCGATGGTGTCGTCGTCCAGATGGGAAATCAGGCGTTCGGCTGCTTGCCAGGCTTCGGCGTTGGTTTCGCGCACGATCACGTGCAGGCGGATGCCGAAGCGCACGCTGCGCCCCTGCTTGGCGGCCTTGGCCCGGACCTGCTCGATCTTCTCGGCCACCGCGGCCGGTGGTTCGCCCCAGGTCAGGACCATGTCCACCTGTTCGGCGGCCAGGTCCTGCGCGGCTTCCGAGGAGCCGCCGAAGTACAGCGGCGGACGTGGCTGCTGGATTGGCGGATAGAGCAGCTTGGCGCCCTTCACGCTGATGTGCTGGCCGTCGTAGTCGACGGTTTCGCCTTCCAGCACCCGGCGCCAGATGCGGGTGAACTCCACCGAAGCCTGGTAGCGCTCTTCGTGGCTGAGGAACAGGCCGTCGCCGGCCAGTTCGTCCGGATCGCCACCAGTCACCAGGTTGAACAGCGCCCGGCCGCCGGACAGGCGATCCAGGGTTGCCGCCTGGCGTGCCGCTACCGTCGGGGAAATGATCCCGGGGCGCAGGGCGACCAGGAACTTCAGGCGCTGGGTCACCGGGATCAGCGAGGCCGCCACCAGCCAGGAGTCCTCGCAGGAACGCCCGGTGGGGATCAGCACGCCGCCGAAACCGAGGCGGTCGGCCGCCTGGGCGATCTGCTGCAGATAGCCGTGGTCGACGGCGCGAGCGCCTTCGGCGGTGCCAAGGTAATGGCCGTCGCCGTGGGTAGGCAGGAACCAGAAAATATTGAGGCTCATGGAGTTGTCTCCTAAGGGGATCGAGTTACGGCGCTTTGGCAACGGCGGCTGGAGGCGTCCAGATCACGTCTTTGATGCTCAGGGGTTTGGGAATCAACTTGAGCTGGTGAAAGCTGTCGGCGATTTTCTGCTGGGCCGCCACCACGTCCGGGGTCAGGAAGTGCGCGCCATAGCCCTGGCGTTTCACCGAGGTCAGGGTGATGTCCGCCGGCAGGCCGAGCAGTGGCGCCACCTGCTGGGTCACTTCATCCGGGTTGGCCTTGGACCACTCGCCCACCGCGCGCACTTCTTCCACCAGGGTCTTGATCACCTCGGGGTGCTGTTGCGCGTAGGGTTTGGTCGCCAGATAGAACTGGTGGTTGTCGACGATGCCGCTGCCGTCACGCAGGGTGCGGGCTTGCAGCTGCTTCTCGGCCGCCGCCTGATAGGGGTCCCAGATCACCCAGGCATCGACGCTGCCACGCTCGAAGGCGGCGCGGGCATCGGCGGGCGGCAGGAATACGGTCTGGATGTCGCTGTACTTGAGGCCGGCGTCTTCGAGGGCGCGGACCAGCAGGTAGTGCACGTTGGAGCCCTTGTTGAGGACCACCTTCTTGCCCTTGAGCTCTGCTACCGACTTGATCGGCGAATCCTTGGGCACCAGGATCGCTTCGCTGGTCGGCGCCGGTGGCTCGTAGGCCACGTACAGCAGGTCGGCACCGGCAGCCTGGGCGAATACGGGCGGGGTCTCGCCGGTGACGCCGAAGTCGATGGAGCCGACGTTCAGCCCTTCCAGCAGCTGCGGGCCGCCGGGGAATTCGGTCCATTGCACCTGCACGCCCTGCTCCGCCAGGCGCTTCTCCAGCGAGCCCTTGGCCTTGAGCAGCACCAGGGTGCCATATTTTTGATAGCCGATACGCAGGGTCTCGGCCGCTTGGGCTTGAACGATGGCGCCGAAGGACACAGCCGCAGCAAACAGAGCGACCAGACCACGACGCAAAATCACAGGGCGCATGGCGCTCTCCTTTTTGCTGTTGGGTTTTGGCTGCACCTGCTTGACCGTTGGCGGCTAAGTAAGGCGAGTGATGCAAATTCCGGGTGGGGCTCAAATGCTCCAGCGAGCACTCAACAAACGATCATTCAACAGGTTCGGGTCCAGCGGCTTGGGACGCCGCGCCATGGCGCTGTGGAACTGTTCCAGGGCTTCGCGCAGACGCTGTTCCAGCGCTGGCGCCAGCTGCGCCTGGGCACTGCCTTCGCCATAGGCGATCTGGCTGTCCTCGGCGAAGATGCCCTGGAGCATCTCCTGGGCCTTGAGGGCCGACAGCACCGGCTTGAGCGCGTAGTCCACCACCAGCATGTGGGCGATGCTGCCGCCCGTGGCCATCGGCAGCACCACCTTGTGGTTCAGGGCGCGTTCCGGCAGCAGGTCGAGCAGGGTTTTCAGCGCGCCGGAAAACGATGCCTTGTAGACCGGGGTGGCGATCAGCAAGCCGTCGGCCTGTTCGATCTGTTGCAACAGGTCGATCACCATCGGGCTGTCGAAGCGCGCGTGGAGCAGATCCTCGGCCGGGAAATCCCGGACCTGATAGTCGACCACTTCCACACCTTGTTGCTGCAACCAGCGTTTGGCGTGTTCCAGCAGCACCCCGGAGCGGGAGCGTTGGCTGGGACTGCCACCGAGTGAGACGACCAGCATGCAGAGGTTTCCTTTAGCGGTAATGGGCGATTCGCGGTTTGCGATCTCGCTGAGCTGAGCAGACCTTAACAGCCTATTTATATATCCATAAATCTTATTTTTTCATTTGTTTATTCCCTAAATGAATATAAGAAAAGCCATTCTCCAGGCAAAAAAATAGGCCGTCGAAACGGCCTTAAAACCCCTGCTTTGTGAAAACGGTGCATGACCCGCAGGCGGCGGCAATGCCGGCTCGCGCCTGCGGGCCCATGGTGTCAGCGATTCGGTTGCGGAGTCAGGCGCAGGTAGGGTTTGACCGCGCGATAACCTTTGGGGAAGCGTTTCTTGATTTCCTCTTCGTCCTTGAGCGACGGCACTATCACCACTTCATCACCGTCCTGCCAGTTGGCCGGGGTGGCCACCTTATAGTTGTCGGTGAGCTGCAGCGAGTCGATCACCCGCAGGATCTCGTGGAAGTTGCGCCCGGTACTGGCCGGATAAGTGATGGTCAAGCGCACCTTCTTGTTCGGGTCGATGACGAACAGCGAACGCACGGTCAGGGTGTCGTTGGCATTCGGGTGGATCAGGTCGTACAGGTCCGAGACCTTGCGGTCGGCGTCGGCCAGGATCGGGAAGTTGACGAGGGTGTTCTGGGTTTCATTGATGTCCTCGATCCACTTGTGGTGCGAGTCCACCGGGTCCACCGACAGGGCAATGGCTTTCACGCCGCGCTGGGCGAACTGGTCCTTGAGCTTGGCGGTGAATCCCAGCTCGGTGGTGCACACCGGGGTGAAGTCCGCTGGGTGGGAAAACAGCACGCCCCAACTGTCGCCGAGCCACTCGTGGAAACGAATCTTGCCGGCACTGGAATCCTGTTCGAAGTCGGGGGCGATGTCGCCAAGTCTGAGGCTCATGTTGCTGCT